>CBFDCD010000102.1:0-7320 GCA_965603225.1 uncultured bacterium | reverse complement strand
ACCTGATGGTATCAAAAATCCTGTAGCTACAATAGGTAATTTCGATGGCGTACACCAGGGTCATCAGACTATATTTAAAAAAGTTATAGACCGTGCCCATGAAATTAAGGGAACACCAGGGGTTATTACCTTTGAACCACACCCTGTAAAAATAATGTCTCCGAATAAGGCACGCCCCCTTATAACCCCTTTAGAACAGAAAAGGGAACTCATATTAAAACAAGGGATTGACCTGTTTATCATAATAAACTTTTCTGTGGAGTTCTCAACTGTTTCTGCAACAGATTTCGTAAAAGACATCCTTGTAGGCAGATTAGGCGCTAAAGAATTAATAGTGGGATACGATTATGCCTTTGGTTGCAATAGAGAGGGTAATATCAATCTCTTAAAAAAAATGGGGAAACAGTTCGATTTTGCCGTCCATCAAATAGGACCTGTTTATGTTGGAAAAACACTGGTTTCAAGCACATCAATCCGTGATCTCGTAACAAACGGCGATATAACCGAGGCAAAAAGACTGCTTGGAAGAAACTATCAGATCAGGGGAAAGGTGGTTAAGGGGAGAAGCAGGGGTGGGTCTCTTTTAGGTTACCCGACGGCCAATCTAATGCTTTCAGATGAGCTAATTCCTAAAAAAGGTGTATATGTTGTTACAGTAGATATTGGGGGAAAAACTTACCAAGGGTTAACTAATATTGGCTACAACCCAACGTTTAACAACGAACAGTTGTCTGTTGAGACCTATATCTTTGATTTTTCTAAAAACATTTTAGGTAATGATATCAGACTGAATTTCCTTTTTCGCCTCCGTGATGAAATAACCTTTCCCGGCATTGAAGAACTCTCCCAGCAGATAGGCCAGGATGTTAAAAATGCAAGGGAATTTTTTCAAAATAAAACCTGATTGCTTCTTTTTGAATTTCAAATTAGCCGTCCTCATGGGAATAAAATCTAACCAGCTGCGCTGAAGGCGTTTAGGCTAAAGGTGTTTAGACCGAAGGTAAAAACAGATCATCATTAACCCTTCATTCTTCAACCTAAACACCTAAGTAAAGATATAATTTCGGGTAATTACAAATCTGAGAGACAATTCCTTAGATTGACCGAGTAAGAATTTAATAAAAAGAAAAAAGTAACTCTACGGAGGAGACATAATGAAAAAAAATTACATCTTATTGCTTATTGTAATACTTATAATTTTTTGCATAGGTTGCGCCACATCTTATAAAGCCAAACCTCTACCCTTTAAGCATCCGTCAGCATATCCGAATGCTTCTTATGCGGCAGGTGCCACTATCGGAGCAAGGGCATTTATTGAAAAAGAGGAGGCTGCCAATGCCTTTGGCTTTGATATCAGAGGGGCAGGAATGCTGCCGGTCAGGATTGTAGTAGATAATCAGGGAAACAACGGAATATCCATTAAGGCGAATCAAACATTTCTTCAAGATAAATTAGGGAATCTTTGGCCTGTCTTATCTGAAAAATTTGCCTATGAGAGAGTCACAAAGTACGCCCAAACAAAGCAGATTTTTAAAGATGGCGCCTACTCTGGTGTAATTTCCGGTGCTGCCGGTGCAATTGTTGGTGCGGCTATCGGTATTATAACGGGTGAGAATGTTTTATCCACGGCAGGAAAGGGAGCGGCTGTAGGAGCAGCTTCCGGGGCGGTGCTTGGCGGATTGGGAGGGTATGCCTCGGCAGATGATGCCAACAGAAAGGTTATGGAAGATTTTGAAGATAAAAATCTACAACATCGATTACTTCCGCCAAATAGGCTCAGCTATGGGTTTATATTTTTTCCAGGTGAGGCACAATCAGTTAATTCACTCAGATTACAGCTTGAAGAAGAAAAAACAGGAAAGGTTTACACCCTCAATTTGAATCTATAAAACAAATTGATTTGCTTTTTTTCAGATAATGAAGCTCTTACTATCTCTAATAGGTTTCCTCTGCACTCTGGTCCATGACCCCTGATCCCGCCCCCTGACCACTTAAATTCAATGCAAAAAATCATGCGGAGTTATCATTATCTATTTGTCGCTGCCTTTTGATCCTTTTTTCCATTTTATCAAGGGCCCTTTCTATCTCTTTAAGAACATCCTGGGTCTTTTTAACGGTAGAGTCCTTTAGTAATCTACCCTCTTTGCCCACACCATCAGAAAATTTTTTTACCTTGTCTCTAAATCCGCCTATTTTTTTTTCTATTTCATCCAGATCTTTCAAATACTGATTTATTTTTTCTTTGGTCATGCTCTTTTTATCAGTAAGGGTTCTGTTAAGGGCCATCTCTAACCTTTTCAGCTGATCTAATACGGATTTTAGTCCTTTTGCTATTGTGTCTTCTGTTTCTTTTTTTACAGTAGAGCCCTTATCTTTTAAGTTGTTTCGAAGTTTTTTAAGTTCTTCCTCAGCAAGCTCGATACTACTCTTTATAATTTGATTAATCGAATTCAGTATTTCTTTTATGCTTTTCTGAATAGTATCCTGGTTCCCCTTTTCATTTCCTGCAAAAACCGGGTTCAGATGAAGTAAAAGAAAAAGGGAAATAAAAATTACGTAAGACCATTTCTTCATATTTTCACCCCTTTTTAGCAAAATTTTCTTATCTATTTAGCCACCAAGACACCAAGTCACAAAGAAAAGACTGGTATCAATAAAACAATACATAGGCGGCCAGGTTTTCTCAATGATACAATACACCAAATATCAAGCAGACCATCAATGCAATAATTCTATAATCTTTGTGTCTTAGTGCCTTTGTGGCAATATACCTGAGTTACAAATTTTCTGTTAGGACAGATAAATCAGCTGTTCTTTATAACTGTTTAGAAAGCCTATTTTTACATTATTTGATACTATACCCCGGAAGGCCACAAATTGCAATTTTTCAATTGCCCTGGACATCAATAGCTTCGTTGTTCAGGCTCGCAATAGCCAGCTATTACGAGCCTTCACGCCTTGTTCTTGATGCTCATTGCTCACCGAAAAAAACGCAATTTATAACCTTCCGGGGTAAATTTTCACGAGAAATAATCAACAGTCCAGTTAAATTTCCAATTCATTGTAAACTTTTTTTAAATATAAAACGTCTAATACTATAAAACAAAGATGGAGGTAAAAATGAAAAAGAAAACTATTCTTCTCACAGCACTTACCATGATAGTATGCCTTACCTTATTGGTGCCTGCATCATGGGCCAGGCGACACAGATCATTGGAAGGGGCCGCCATATTTCTCGGCACCGCATTTCTGATAGATGCATTTGTACACGCTGCACATCAAAATTATACTCATGACCATTATTATTGTCCGCCGGCAAGGAAAGCAGCAGACCAATCACACCGTCACTACAGATCTAAAAGGATTTGGGTTGCGCCTGTTAAAGAGAAGCTCTGGCATAAGGGCTATTATAACAGGCGTGGACGTTGGATATCTGGCTACTGGGAGGTAATTCACAGACCTGGGCACTGGAGATAAATATGTAAGAGTTCACAGTTAAAAGGTTCAGAGGTTCAGGGTTGTCTTATCCTCTTTAAACAAACTCACATATCTCTTTGAGAGATTTCTTTTTTATGTCCGGTACAGTTGCATTTTCATCAGGATATCCCACTACAAGTATCAAAAAGGCCTTTTCACTTGGCGGCCTGTTGAGTATTTTGTTTAAAAAACTCATAGGGCTTGGTGTGTATGTCAGGGAAACAAGCCCGGCATTGTGAATGGCTGTAATAAGTATACCTGTAGCAATGCCAACAGATTCAGTAACATAGTAATGTTTTTCAATGTTGCCGTCAGGCAGTCTATGGTATCTCTGGGCAAAAATAACTATAAGGTATGGTGCGATCTCTAAAAAGGGTTTATGAATGTCAGTGCCCAGGGGTTTAAGGGCGTTTAACCATTTTTCAGGTGCCCGTTTTTTATAAAAATTAATCTCCTCCTTCTCGGCAGCCTCTCTAATTTCCCTTTTGATCTCTGGGTTTCGGACCACTGCAAAATGCCACGGTTGCATATTTGCACCGCATGGTGCCGTTGCAGCAGCCCGAATACAATATTCTATAACATCCTGAGAAACTTCTCTGTCTGAAAATTGACGAATCGACCTCCGTCTTTTCATATTTTCATAGAATGCTGTTGCCCTCTTCCGCATCTCTGCCTCAGAATACTTAAAGTATTCTGTAAAAGGAAAAAATTTAGGTTCAGTCACCTTTATCCCCCTATTATTTTTACGTTATGGTTATTTTAACCCGGGTCAAATAGTCAGGTTAAAGAATTTTTTCCCCATATCCCAGTATTTTCCTGTGCCAACCTCACCTCTAACATAGGCCTCATGCCACCCCTCAGGCACAGGCATGTTACTGTAAAGATCCCTGCGCCGGGCCTCAAGTAACAATCTTGGTTTTTTCATAAAGTCCGCGCCGCATATAACTTTATTTTTTGACTTTGAGGATAACCTCTCCAACCATCTGACACCCTCACAACCCCTTAATAGATGATGATCAAGGATAAGGGTTTTAACAATTTTTGAAAGTCTTATGGCGTTGTTCCATGCTATTTTCATTAGTTCATTAGACATTTTAGATAAATAAAGTGGCGGCCCGCTTACCAATACTATGTCAGGTTTCAATGACAGCACTTGAGAAACGGCATCATCATTAAGTAGCTGGAGATCAGAGGCATGAACAAAAACAAAGTCTTCTTTTACCCTTGTAATTATAACCTTCTCTTTGTTATTTTTTCCTTCTCCGTGGGGAACTGGCCCGGAAAAAGATAATACCCCGTTTTCTTTTCCTTTCGCAGATTTCAGTTCTTTTCCCAAGGAATCAGTAATAGACTCAACCCTTGTTTTTTCTATAGGGGAAAGAGGAGATAATTTTGCCCATATCCTTACGACTGAGTTTAGTCCGTTTACCTTATTAGTATTTAACTGATAGGGATTTGCATCTTTTAAGGGAACATGATCGCCATGAAAATGACTGAATACTATATCAGTAGCCTCAGACCATGCCTTTACAATCTTTTCTCGTATTCTCTCTCCTGCTGCAATCTGAACTGGATGGGGAGGCAACCTATACCTTAAAAACCCCAGCGCTATGCCGGGGTCGATTAATACCTTTTTATTTTTAGTTCTTACAAAGCAACAAAGACCTCTCACACCTAAAGACTCTGTGCCTAATATCTCTATTTTCATAATACAGACATCGTCTCCCCCCTCCTTGGATATCATCCCCCTTTGTATGTTAAATTCAAATCTTTTATATATGAATCAATTCCCTTCACTATACCGGCAGCAACCCTATTGAGGTATGTATCATTTCCAAGACGTTTGTTTTCTGTAGAATTAGTAATATATCCAATCTCAACCAAAATCGCAGGCATCTCAGCACCAATCAATACATAAAATGGGGCCTGCCTCACGCCCCTATCCCTGACTCTTTTATAGCCTTTCCGCACTTCACTTACCAAGCCCCTCTGCACAAATTTTGCCAGGCTGTTTGACTCAAATATTTTCGTGTTAAGCATAAGATCATTTAAAATTACCTGCAGATCGCTTATATTTTTTTTGGAGGTAGCATTCTCTTTTGCCGCCAAATTCATACTGTGTTCATCTAAGGCAACATTTAAAAAATATGTCTCTAAGCCCTGAGAGCTTCTGTACCTGTGGGCATTTGTGTGTAAAGATATAAATAAATCCGCTTTTTTCATGTTTGCAATGGCTGTTCTTCTTTCTAAAGGCAAAAATACATCCGTACTCCTTGTTAAAATTGCCTTACAATGCAGGTCATCCCTTATTTTCCGGGCCAATAACTTTGAAAGCTTGAGTACGACATTCTTTTCTCTCAGACCATTTATTCCAATAGCACCTGGGTCTTTTCCACCGTGACCTGGATCAATGACTATATTCCTCACCCCTAATCCTAACTGCTTTGCCAGAGACATTTCCTTCTCTTTGTTTCTGTAAATTTCCTGTCCTTCGGCTGGTGTCTCTGGAATTTCTTTCCTTACAGTCTCTGCCTTCCACGCCTTACCCTGTACGTCAATTACTACTCTGAAGGGATCATACAGATGAAAAATCTTAAAGTCCTCCATGTTGTCAATATCGAGGACAACCCTGACTGTCTTTCTATTATACTGGGCTGCCCTTGCCCTCTTTAATAAGCCGTCCTTAATTGGTATAGAGCTTTCAATGTCTTTGCTAATCCCTGCGTTATAAATATCGACAAAGAGACGGCTTGGCTTTTTCATTTTTGTATCTCTCTTTAAAAGCCTCTTTTTGTATGCAACTGGATTATCTACATCTATAACTACCCTTGTATAAGTAGGTGTTGACCAGTGCCTTATATTCTGCACCAGGGATTTTTTTCTACTCTTTAATTTTTTCTTCTCGTCATGGGCTGTCTTCCTTTTCCCTAAAACGCGCTCAAGTTCTGCCATCATCTTAGATGACTTGAACCTTGCATCGCCATGGGGAAACTTTATCTCTACCTTTAAAAGTTCCACATATGCCTGCTTGGCATCTTTTTTATATTTATAGAATATTTCCCCAAGCCTATATTGGGCGTTGTCAGCAATATTATGTTCTTTGTGCTTGTCAACAATTTCCCTATAAAGGGATATAGCCCTCTCTAAATCGGATTTTCTTGATGAATATCTATAGAGATTTGCCCAAAGCTTACCAGCCTCAAACATGGCATTTATCGCCTCATCAGTACCTGCCGAGGTCCTATAGACCCTTTCATATCTTTTAATACACCGATCCCAATTGTGCCTATACTTCTTTTTAGCTGAAGATTTATAAAGGTATTTTGCACATGAACGTGCTCTTTGCAAAAGTGTTCTATCAGAATGGGAGGAGGCAATAACGCCATCTTGGAAAAATGCACTTGAGAAGAATAGCATCAAAAGAAAAAAAACTGTCTTGCGCCTAACTTGAATATATCTTTTTATCATCCAAAAAGCCTTATTTACAATCACGTATGATTCGCCCCTGTCACTCTTGTGACCTCAGGCTATCCACAATGAGCAGTTACAAAAAATCTAAGGAATTGTATTTTCGCTTGACACCTCAGAAGAAGACGGTTCTAAGGCCTTTATAGTATCCCACTTTTGGCACTGGGGACATTTCCAAACGAGTTTATCCGGCATAAATCCGCAATTTCTACACTGGAATTTTAAGTAAGGAAAATCTAATTTTGAGAGGAGTTCTCTGTATGCCTCTAATGCCTCTTCATCCCTTCCTTCTTTTAAAAGTATTTCCCCCATAAATTTTCGGGCATCTAAAAAAGATGGGAATAATGTGATAGCTTCATTCAATTTATCAATGGC
>CBFDCD010000101.1:0-7373 GCA_965603225.1 uncultured bacterium | reverse complement strand
ATGGGGTGATTAATGTGGGTGATGCATTGGTGATTTTGAGGAAGGCACTGGGGATCATCTCTTTCTAACATCATAAATTAGAATGTTAGCCGATGTTATTATTTTTTCATTACTAAACATGAATTCTGTTATCATTCCCTCTTTTACAAAACACTTGCAATTCATGCCCAAACATGGAATAAATATAATTAGTCTGGGTGTTTTCTCTTGCATTGTAGGCGATCATATTAATCCAATGGCCCAGAACAGGATGTTCACTGACAGGTACTTCTGCTGCGATTTAATTTTAAACAGGAGGCTTTATGACTGCATGGACAAAAGCTGATTACGAACAATTTTTATTAAGTGAGATCAGAGAACTGCCGGAGCATGAGTTAGCAAAGATCCTCAAACTGATTCACTTTGTTAAAGAAGAAATTTTTCAAACAGAAAATGCAAAAGAAGAGGATCTTAAAATATTTTTGGAGAGTTTTGGTAGCTGGCAGGACGAAAGGGCACCTGAAGAGATTATCCATGAGATATATGAAAGTCGCAAATCAACCATTCGTGATATTCAGCTATGAGAGAATATGTCTTAGATACGGATACCTGTATTTATTGGCTTAAGGGAAAAGAAGAAATCCTACAGAAGGTTAAGCAAATAGGCACAGACAGCCTTAGAATGACTATTATCACCTTAGCTGAATTAAAATATGGGGCCTACAATTCCAAGAAGGTAAACGAGAACCTTGAAAATATTATTAAATTTCTAAGAAAAGTACGAGTTCTGCCATTAGATTCTGATGCTGCTGAAAGGTTTGGGGAAATAAAAACAAACCTCCGTAAATCAGGCAAAATAATCCAGGATTTCGATATCCTGATTGCATCGATTACATTGAGCCACGAGGGAACATTGGTCACAAACAATGTAGACCATTTCAAAAGAATACCCGGGCTCAGTTACGAAAATTGGCTTTAGTAATCCCTTATATTGCGAAAAAACAAAATATTCACAAGGCAGGTATTATGGCCTCTCTTTTCTCAACACCTTCCCTTATTTTCCCAAGCGCAGGTAAACAACAGAACCTAAACCCTCGTCCGAAAAACCTTTTGTTATTTCAAAAAGAGAGTAAATATTCCTGTCTCTCAAAACTTCTCTCCAAACCATAGGCTTATACGGGCCGAAGTGGTCCATAGGGGCCTAATCCAGATGGGTACACATAGGACCACAAAAGTTTTTACCTGTGATCTCTGGATAGATTACTGTGATTACTCACGTAGTCAGGCTGAAGGGGTTTAGACTGAAGACTGAAGGGGTCTAAAAAGCACGATTGACGCACCTTGGTGGAAATAAAGCAGGTTCTCGCACCAAACATGGCTTCAAAAGAGCCCAATTCCCGTTTTCCCTAATCCCGCCTATATTTGGCGGGACCTTCATTCTAAACCCCTAATTACAGATTATTTATGAAAAATTTTGACACACAATTAGCTTTTCGGCGCAACCAACTCCAATAAAAAAAAGTTTTAAGGTGAGAAGCTGATCAGGTAGGGAGGAAAATATGTCATTGATCTTAGTTAACAGGTAATATTAAGAAAGGGCTTTTTTAAAGATTATCTGAAATTTGTCTGTTTTTAATATCATCAATTCAGAAGCAGCATATTCTCATTACATCTTAATGCCTCAAAAGAATTTTTCACTCCTTCAAATAAAAAAAGGCAAAAATGGATTCAAGTAATTTGAAATATTATGCACAGATAAATGTGCAATTAGATACTGTTTTTTGTGCATTTCATTACCTCTCTTATTTTATTTAAGCTCGCCTTTTAAAGTTGGTCTTCAGAATATTCATTTTAAACCCTTTTCGTGACGATGGCCAGAACTACCTATAAAATAAGGATTTAAAGGGTACGCTAAAAGTAAGGTGCTTATCAAAATTGCATCAAACATAGAAAAACCATGTTTTGGCACAGAAATTGATAGTAGGTATATGCAGTTTAAAACAGGCCTGGCTTAAACACAAACCATTAGAAAAAAGTTACCCTAAACCAAAAACATGGAGGTATGAAAATGAAAAAGGTGAAAAGACTTTTTGCATTAGTGGTTGTTGTTTCTGTGGTTTTATCGCTAGTTCCGGTGGCATTTGCAGTGCAAGCAGAAAAAATTAACATTAACAAGGCTTCAGTAGAAGAGCTTACGAAGCTAAAGAAGATTGGGCAAAAATATGCGGAACGGATTGTGGCCTATCGTGAAAAAAATGGCCCATTTAAAAATCCAAAAGATGTGATGAATGTCAAAGGAGTCGGCCAAAAGACCTTTGAACTGAATGCAGACATAATCACAGTAAAGTAAGATAAAATATAAACTGAATCCATGGGAGGGGACTAAGACTCATAAGAAACCAAGTTTACGGCGGCAATCCCCACACCCTGCCCAATTTCTCTCAACACCCCTCCCTGGCGTATAAAAGAAATTGTATCAATCCGCAATCTCCGTGCCCAAGGCCTTGTCAGGCTAATGGCTTGTTTTTAATAAAACATTAGCAAAGGACGGGTGGCTCTTTTTCGTAGATAAGTCTCGGAAAATACCAGCCTGGAAAACTCTGCCTCTGAGCCTTTTTCACCTTTGCACAGCATTTATCTTATTCTTTCCCCAACAATTCCTGATTTATAAATAGATGAGGTATGTTGTATCTTCTTGCTACTGAATTTACTTCACACAATCCAATGCGTAATAAGAATAACTGCAACCTTGATGCCCCGATATTGGAGGTCTCATGAAAGTCTTTTTGTTTGACAATAAATCTCAAAATGGGCATCATGGACGGGCAAAATGACTGTTCACAAAACCATCAAAACTATTAATTTTTATACACTATTCTTAATGGAGGATTCATTGGAAGTTTATCGATCAGAAAGAAATATCCCATGGGCGCCACATCCAAGCGCGCAAGGGGTAAAAATCAAACCCTTAATTTCAAAAAAGGAACATGACCTGGACATTACCTGTATGCTTGTACTTGTTCCTGCCGGCAATGAGGTGCCTGAGCATATACATGAAAATCAGGATGATATTCTTTACCCTTTAAAAGGGAAGGCGGTTATGTGGGTTGATGGAACTGGTTCTTTTTCCCTTGAACCCGGGGTTATTGTACGAGTTCCAAAGGGGAAAAAACACAAAATTATTGATATTACAAAAGACCTCCTCATATATGATGTTTTTTCCCCTTCAATTATGTAAAAAACCACCGAATGGGGCTGTTCCAAGGGTTTATTTTTACCCTTTGTCAAGCCCCTTCATGTCCTATCATATTACCTATATCTGCCGACTCAACCGGCCTTGTGAAAATGTCCGGCATATCTTCCACTATAAGGTACACTGAAGGGACAAGAATAAGCGTGATGGTCGTCGCAAATAAAATACCGAAGGCCAGAGATAGGGCTATGGGAATGAGCATCCTTTCCTGTCCAGAGGTCTCAAATATCTTCGTTGCAGCCTTTAGCAAACGTTGTCGTGTCTCAACGGAATCTTTTCTCTTTTCCTTCATTGTAATCCCCTATAAATTCTATTAGATATTTTAAATTGTTAATTGATTTTTGACTTTAAAATAAAGGCTAAAAAGGCGTAAATTTTATAAAGACTAAAACTCTCAGCTAACAAAAAGCTGTAACATACTACCTTGGTAACAGTTACTATTTATAAAAAACCTGTTGTACGCTCACCCAGCTATATTCCATGACATCCATAGGGCATAGATTTGTATGGATTTAACTGTCTCCTTTAAAAGTTTTTAAGAGTCGAAAATATGACATGAATTGGCGTCACAATCCATAAAGCACTATTGAACTTTGGGTATTAGTACTTATTATATGGAAAAGGAGAAATCATGACTATGAAAAGGCATTTTTCAAAATTTTTTAAGACAAACCATTATTCCCTGGTTTCAGCATTACTGTGTTTCTATTTTTGCTGCCTGCCTTTCCCGACTTACGCAAAAAAAAGCCCTGAAGCTGAATTTCAAGAAGAAGATGAAATTTCCCAAAATCCCTTAGTGGACAGGATAATCCCTTCAAAGAAAAATGACCTCTTCGTTGTACTGAAAAATGGTATGACCGTATTGATCAGAGAGTCTCATTCATCAAAGATAGTTTCTTGTCAGGTTTTGGTAAAAACAGGATCTATATATGAAGGACAAAAGACAGGCGCCGGCCTTTCCCATTATCTGGAACATGTTGTTTCAGGGGGAACTACATCCACCTACACAGAGTCCGAAATCAAAAATAGGGTACAGGCCTTGGGAGGAGCAACAAACGCATATACAAGCTATGAACGCACCGCATACTTTATCAACACTACTGGAGCACATTTTAATGAGGCCATAAACCTTCTTTTGTCTTATGTTACAGACTGTCAATTCAATCAAACAGAATATCAAAGGGAAAAACCAGTGATTCTCCAGGAGTTTCAGTTAGGAGAAAACAACCCGGGCAGGCAGCTTTGGTATCTGTTTATGAAAACCGCATATCTCAAACATCCAGTAAGGTTTCCTGTGATTGGCGAGAGAGATGTCTTTTTAAAAATGGACAGGAACGACCTGATAAACCATTATCGCCAATGGTATACCCCTGAAAATCTGATAGTATCCATTGCTGGAGATATAGACCGTATCGAAGCGCTAAAAGAAATTATTAATTTAGCAGGGGAGCTCAAAAGATCAGAGAATCTATCCTATGTTCTCCCCGAGGAGCCAAGACAGTTAAGCTACAGGCACGTGGAAAAGAGCCTTCCTATTGCAAGGTTAACCCGTGCAGAGATGGGTTTTAGAACCATCAAATTGACTGACCCGGACCTTTACGCCCTTGATGTCCTGGCTATTATTATGGGTGATGGTAGAACTTCAAGACTATACCGGACAATACGAGACAAAAAGGGCCTTGCACTTTCAATCAGTGCCGGTAGCTGGACACCAACTTTTGTGAAAGGTCAGTTTTTTATAAATATGAGCCTCTCCCATGAGAATCTTTCCGATGCAATTGAGGCAGTCTGGGAGGAATTGTCAGATGTGAAAAATAATCTAATAAGCAAGGAAGCTCTGCAAAGGGCAAAAAACAAGGTCATAGCAGATTACATCTTTTCCCAGGAATCCGTACAAAATCAGGCCAGGGAACTGGCCACTGATTGGGCTGCTGCCGGAGACCCCTACTTTGGCGAATCATACGTTTCAAGGATCAAGAAGGTAAACGCTGAAGACATCAGGAAGGTGGCCAAAAAATATTTCAAAAAAGATGCATTAACCCTTGCAGTTATCAAGCCCCGGCAAACTGAATCCAATGATCAAAAAACTTCACTCAAACCATCTACTTCCCAGACGCGGATTAAAACAATAACCCTCCCAAATCAGATGAAACTCCTTTTAAAGAAAAACAACGCCGCCCCCATAGTTTCATTTAACTTCATGGTTAATGGCGGGCTCCGGTATGAACATCCCCAAAAAGAAGGACTTTCTCTTTTCATGGCATCCCTTCTAACAAAGGGAACAAAAAACCGTTCCAAATTAGAGATTGCAAGGGCCCTTGAAAATATTGGCGGATCGATACATTCGAGTTCCGGCCATAATACTGTCTCGATCTCCGTCTCTGTCTTAAAGGAGCACTTTGACACTGCCTTAAATGTCCTTGCCGATGTAATAGTAAATCCATCCTTTCCAGACCTTGAGATAGAAAAACAGAGGAAGGAGACTATTCTTTCTATCAAGATGATTGATGAAGAATGGACAAGTGAAATTACAAGGATTTTCAAAAGGCATTATTACCGTAAGCATCCTTATAAAAATGATATCATAGGTACGTTAGAATCAGTCCAAGGCTTTACAAGGGAAGATTGCAGCAATTTTTATCAATCTATTATGATACCCACTAATTCAGTTCTCACTATATTTGGTGATATAGACCCGGAGAATGTCGTGGAAAAGGTAAAAGAGACCTTTCATGATTTTAGGCCCTCCACTGTGCAAAAACCTTCCATAGAAGATGAGATCCATAATATTTACAGGGATGAACAAATTGAGGTTAGTAATGAAAAATCATCATGTGCAGTATTTGTGGGCTATAATGGTATGACGATTACAGATGAAGATGTCCCTGTCGTGGATGTGCTTGATGCCATTATCTCCGGCATAGGATACCCAAGTGGGTGGCTCCATGATGGACTGAGAGGAGGGGAAAAAAGCCTTGTCTACTATGTGCATGCATACTCAGCCTTTGGCGTTGATGGAGGATATTTCGGCGTTATTGCGCAAACAACCATAGAAAACTATGATACAGTGGTCAAAACCATTCTTGAAAAAATAGACCTTATTAAAAGCAAAAAAGTGGATAGTCAAACCCTGGATAGGGCAAAAAATATATGCATAACCATGAATGAGCTTGGCCTTCAAACTATTGCCGCACAAGGTTCAAATGCGGCCCTGAATGAGATTATAGGGTTGGGTAGCAATTACGACAGTGTTTACCCCTCACGTATTAAAAAAGTAACAGCAGACGATGTTTTAAGGGTTGCCGGAAAACTGTTTTCTCACCATCTTATTACAGCAACCAAGCCTTCGGATCAAAATAAAAAGTAACCGGTGTAATTGCTTAGATTTAAAGGGTTAAAGGCACCCCGGTTAAATCCGCTTCGCTCTTTTTCTATGAAAAATTTAACAGGGTAAGCAGAGGCACAAAAAAATGGTAATCGTTCAGGATTCAAAGCTCAGCCCGCAACAAGAACAGCGGATAAACCCACCACAAAAAATGGCGGATAAAGGTTCAAAAGTTCAATAGTCAAAGACAGAATCCATGAGACAGAATATTATCCTGTCAAAAAATAAATGATTATGAGTTTGTCAATCTCTGTTTAATTTAAAATTCAGATGGGGGTTTGATTAGAGAATTTTCTCCACCGTCAATTATATCCTTTGCAATTATCTTACAAACATCTTGCATGTTTTCATATTCCGGCTCTTTTATCCAGTTGATATTCGTTAATCTTCGCTTATCAAAGTTATAAACCGATTGTGAAACTTCAATTTCATTTACCCATGTATCTTTCTGCCGGGCATAGTTTATCATCGTTTCCCATGTAAAAGCATATTTCATCGAAAGGAAAATCAAATCAGCAATATCCTTTGCTTCGTCACGTGACAGAGCACATATTTTATTGCTCAAGATATTTCCCCACGAGTCAATTCTATGAAAGAAATTAGCAGATTGTATTTCCCCTGAATGAAATAATACATCATTCACAAATTCAATTTTCAAAGGATATTCTTCATTGTGGACAAAAATCCGTGCAAAATCTTCACTTAACAAGGCTATTTCAATATCAGAGAAATGATTCTGTAATTGAGAAATGATTG
>CBFDCD010000100.1:0-7463 GCA_965603225.1 uncultured bacterium | reverse complement strand
TTAAAAAGTGTGCGGTTTTAGGGGCTGGTGTGATGGGGGCAACTATTGCTGCCCAGCTTGCAAATGTAGGCATTGAGACGTTACTTATTGATATTGTTCTCCCGGAATTAGATGATGAGGACAGGAAAAGGGGGATGAATAGGGAGAGTAGGAAATTCAGGGATAAACTTGCACGGAAAGGACTGGACGGCTCTTTGAGTTCAAGGCCGGCATCCTTTTATGTGAAAAAAAATGCCCGGCTGATAACCATCGGTAATATGGAAGATGATATTCAACAATTAGGGGATGTTGACTGGATAATAGAGGTAGTAGTAGAGAGGCTGGACATTAAAAAAAGTGTATTTGAAAAGATTGAAACTGTTTTGGAACCAGGCACAATTATTACCTCAAATACGTCAGGTATATCTGCCAAGGATTTATGCGAGGGAAGATCTGAGAAATTTAAAAATCATTTTGCCATAACACATTTTTTTAATCCCCCGAGATATATGAAGCTTTTGGAGATTGTACCGGGACCGGATGTAATGCCGGAGGTTATCGAACTCTTGGCTGAAACCTGCGAGAAGGTTTTAGGCAAGGGAATTGTATACGGAAAGGATACGCCGAACTTTGTGGCGAACCGTATTGGAACCTTTAGCATGCTTTACTCTATGCGGGCAATGATGGAATTAGGTCTTTCCATAGAAACAGTGGATAGCCTTACAGGTCCAATAATAGGTCGAGCAAAAAGTGCCTCTTTTAGAACAGCAGATCTGGTTGGTCTCGATACCTTGATGCATGTTGCAAATAATGTTTATGATGGGGCGCCGGACGACGAGAAGAGAGAGGTGTTTAAGGCACCGGAGTTTATTAATGAGATGGTTAAGAAAAATCTCCTTGGTGAAAAGACAAAACAGGGTTTTTATAAAAAGGAAAAGGATGACAAAGGCAAAAAAATTATCCTCTCTTTGGATTATAAAGGCCTGAAATATACCGAGCAGGAGAGCGTAAAGTTTGCATCACTGGAGGCAGCCAGGAATATTTCAGGGACAGGCAAAAAAATAAAATCCCTTTACTATGCAGGGGATGTAGCAGGGAAGTTTACATTCCTCATGTTGTCGGAAACACTCATATACTCAGCAAATCGTGTGCCGGAAATTGCCGATGACATAGTGAGTATAGATAATGCGTTGAAGTGGGGTTTTGCATGGAATATGGGTCCATTTGAAACATGGGATGCCATTGGTCTAAGTAAGTCTGTCGACAAAATGAAGGAGAAGGGGTATGCAATCCCTCAATGGATTCAAGAGATGCTTGATAGCGGGAGAGATTCATTTTACAGGAGGGAAAAAGGAAAGACTTACTACTATGACCTTGCTATTAAGGATTACAAAGAAATACTCGTGAAACCTGGAATTATTCTCTTGCCATCGCTTAAGGAAGATAACAAGGAAATAGCAGGAAATAAAGGGGCAAGCCTGATTGATATTGGTGATGGTGTGGCATGCTTAGAGTTTCACGCCAAGATGAATGCCATAGGTGATGATATTATTACCATGGTCAACAAATCAGCCGATATCGTGAGCAGAGAATTTGAGGGCCTCGTTATTGCCAATCATGCAGGTAACTTTTCAGTTGGCGCTAACTTGCCCCTTGTTCTTTTCACCGCCCAGGAAGAGGAATGGGATGACCTTGACTGGATGATTAAAACATTTCAGGATTCGTTTATGAAATTAAAGTACTTAGATAAGCCCGTAGTGGCAGCTCCGGCAGGTATGGCGTTAGGCGGAGGTTGTGAGATTTGTCTTGCCTCAGACCGAGTTCGTTATGCTGCTGAAACATATATGGGCTTAGTAGAAGTTGGGGTAGGCCTGCTTCCTGCAGGAGGGGGTACGAAAGAATTGCTTCTTCGAAATACTAATCATATTTTCGAGGTGCAGAAAGGAGGTCTATACCCAAAACAGATTGAGTTAATGCCTTTTGTGGCAAGGGCATTTGAGACGATAGCAATGGCTAAAGTGGCAACATCCGGCCCTGAGGCAGTGGAGCTTGGATATCTTAGGCCCAATGACTCTATGACAGTCAATAGGGATTATCTCATAGAAGATGCCAAGAAAACGGTTTTAGCTATGAATATGGAAGGATATAGGCCATCTCGGCCCAGGGATGATATAAGGGTTGCTGGTGAAAACACCTTTGCCATGATTAAATTAGGCCTATGGAGCATGCATGAGTCAGGGTTTATCACGGAACACGATGTAACGGTATCCACAAAGGTGGGATATGTGCTGTGCGGAGGAAATGTCCTTGAATACACAAAGGTCAGCGAACAATACCTGTTGGATCTGGAAAGGGAGGCATTTTTGAGTTTGTGCGGTGATCCAAAGACCCAGGACAGGATTCAGCACATGCTTAGCACAGGTCGACCACTTAGAAATTAAAAAAAACTGCTAAATAGTAAATTTGTGCTGGAAAAAATGTTGATAAGTCCAACTACTTAGGTTTTCGTTCAGGCGATACTTAGTTAGCTGTTTATATAAAACTGGAGGGAGGAAAGTATAATGAGAGAGGCAGTGATTGTTGCTGCTTGCAGAACGGCAGCTGGAAAGGCACCTCGGGGAGTATTGAAGGATACACGTCCGGAATATATGGGGACAACAATCCTCAGTGATCTGATTAGAAGGGCGGGGAACCTGGATCCAATACTTATTGATGATGTGATTATTGGATGTACATTTCCAGAGTCAACCCAGGGACTTAATTTAGGTCGTGTACTTGTTATGTCTATGGGCTGGCCTGATCGAATCCCTGGAATGACGGTCAACAGATTCTGTTCTTCAGGGCTTCAGTCTATAGCGATTGGGGCTGAAAAGATTATGTGTGGATTTTCGGATGTAATAATTGCCGGTGGTGTAGAAAATATGAGCCAGATACCCATGGGAGGCAGCATGATGTACCCGAATCCTGCCTTGGTAGATGAGAGGCCAGGGGCATTTACAGGCATGGGGCTGACTGCGGAAAATGTCTCAGAACGGTATAATATCAGCAGGGAGAGACAGGATGAATTTGGGGCAAGGAGTCAGCAGAAGGCGGAGGCCGCGTATAAGGTCGGACGGTTTAAGAGCCAGATTGTTCCTCTTACAGTAAAAAAACAAATTAAATTGCCTAATGGGTCCTTTGAATACAAGGAGTTTATATTTGATGAAGACGAGGGAGTACGTCCAGGTACAACAAAGGAGAACATTTCTAAGATTCGCCCTGCATTTAAGACAAATGGAACAGTAACCGCTGGAAATTCTTCGCAAACGAGTGACGCAGCGGCAGGTGTGGTTCTTATGTCTAAAGAAAAGGCAAAGGAATTGGGCCTCAAACCTATGGCCACTTTTCGCTATCATACTGCAGAGGGATGCCCGCCGGAATATATGGGGGTGGGCCCTTCAGTGGCAATACCAAAGGTGCTCAAGATGGCTGGCATGAAACTTGATCAGATAGAGCTTATAGAGTTGAATGAGGCCTTTGCCTCCCAGGCCATATATTGCATTGATACATTGGGGATTAATGAAGAAATAACAAATGTCAATGGTGGGGCCATTGCATTAGGGCATCCTTTGGGGTGTACAGGTTCGAAATTAACCACACAGCTAATCTATGAAATGCAGGAGAGAGGGCTAAGGTGGGGGTTGGTTTCTATGTGTATAGGATTCGGCATGGGGGCCGCTGCGATATTAGAAATAGAGGATTATTAATTGAGGGAGGAGTGATAAAAATGGCAAAAGAAAAACTTTTTAAGGGTGGAGAATTTTTAATTACAGACGCCTTGCCTGAGGATGTGTTTACACCTGAGGACTTTACCAATGAACAGCGATTAATAGGAAAATCGGCTGAGGAATTCGGATTAGGTGAGTTAGCGCCTATAAGGGATGAGCTTGCTGAGCTCAACGGAGATTTATTGACAAGCCTATTAAGAAAGGCCGGCGAGCTTGGTCTCCTTTCTACAGATATGCCGGAGATCTATGGAGGATCTGAGCTTGACAAGGTCAGCTCAGTATTGGTCACGGAACGAATCAACCAGGGGGTAGGAGGGTTTATTTTGGCCTATGGCGTCCAGACAGGTATTGGAAGCCTGCCTATTGTCTTTTTTGGATCACCTGAGCAGAAGGAAAAGTATCTGCCAAAACTTGCATCAGGGGAAATGATAGGCGCTTATGCGCTGACAGAATCGGCCCATGGGTCTGATGCGCTTACCGCTGAGACTACGGCCGTCTTATCAGATGACGGCAAGTATTACATATTAAATGGCCAGAAGCAGTTTATTTCAAATGCCGGATTTTGTGATTTAATCCTAACCTATGCCCAGGTAGACGGCTTGAAGTTTACCGGTTTTATCGTTGAGCGGAAATGGGACGGGGTTTCGGTTGATGAGGAAGAGGAAAAGATGGGGATGCATGGTGGTTCTACCAGATCCGTTATTTTTCAGGATGTAAAGGTGCCCGTTGAAAATGTGCTTGGCGAGGTTGGACGAGGGCATGTTGTTGCACTTAATACCCTGAATATAGGCAGATACAAATTAGGGGCAGCTACAGTAGGGGTAGCCAAATTCTTGATTGCAGATGCTGTTAAATATGCAAAAAGCAGAATTCAATTTGGAAGGCCTATCAGTGATTTCGGGCTCATAAAACATAAGATTGCCGAGATAGTGATCAAGATTTATGTAAATGAAAGCTTAGGCTATCGTATTGCAGGTCTTCTTGATCTTGCCTTAAAGGGAATCGATCCCTCGAAAGAGGATGCCGGCCAAAAAACCGGTGAGGCCCTTAGAAAATATGCCTTGGAGTGTTCAGTGAATAAGGTATTTGGTTCCGAAGTTCTTGATTATGTGGTTGATGAATGCGTTCAGATAATGGGTGGCTACGGTTATATTCAGGACAATATGATAGAGAGCGCCTACAGGGATTCCAGGATAAACCGCATATGGGAAGGAACAAATGAGATCAATCGTCTTCTCATTGTAGACAGGTTGATGAAGGCCGCCATGAAGGGAGAATTACCTCTTCTTAATGTGATTAAAAAATTAACCGGTGAGCTTATGAGTTATAGGCCTTCCATGAGTGAGGAAGAAGGCGTTCTTGAGAGGGAGAGAAAGATGGTTTCAATGGCAAAGAAAATAGGCCTCCTTGCCGCCGGTGCTGCTACCCAGAAATACATGGATAAGCTTGCCGGAGAACAGGAGGTTGTTGCCTTAATAGCGGATATTATTATAGAGATATTTGCCATGGACAGTGCATTTTTAAGGGCCTTGAAAAAATTCCAGAAGGAAGGAGAAGAAAAGGCAGCGATACATATAGCAGCCACCCAGGTATATATAAATGATTCTTTCCCAAAGGTAGATCTAATGGCAAGACAGATATTTGCTGCTGTCAGTGAGGGAGAAGAGCTCAGGACTCAGCTCATGGCATTGAAAAAACTGGCTCGTTATACGCCGGTTAATACTATTACACTGAGAAGAAAAATAGCAGACAGTGTCATACCGGTTGCCCGCTATAACCTTACTAAGATATAAAATTTGTGACTACTCACGTAGTCAGGTTGAAGCTGTTTAGACTGAAGACTGGAAGGGTCCAAAAAACACGATTGCCGTATTTTGGTGCAAAAAGAGCGGAATCTCGCATCAAACATGGCTTCCCCGTAAACGGGATCTTCGACAAAACGAGCCGTATTCCCGTTTTTCCTAATCCCGCCTTTGGCGGGACCTTCAGTCTAACTACCTGAGTAGTTACTAAAATTTTATCAACGCCCTATCTGTTTGAGAATAGCCTGAAGGGATATTAGATTGCAGGCCTCGGCAGTTAGGGCATGGAAGATTATTTTAAATTTTAGGCGGTCTTGGCAATTTCATGAGAGGTTTTTAGCCGGCCTTCCATTGCTCGACTTTTGTGCAATATAATAAATTCGTCATTACATATGCTGGATGAGGCTATTTTCTTCGCCAGGTCTTGTACCAGGGGCCGCCCTCCTGTCTTTGTGCAGGGTCTGTCTGCAATGTTAGGTCGATGCAGTACCTTTCGTTCTATCTCAGCAATATTTTCCATAGTGATCCTACCTTAAATTGTTCCCTTCAAATCCAAGTCATGAGAAAATTGGAACTTTTTTATCGGGCTATAAACGCTTAGGGATTCTAAAGTTTATGAAAGATTGTATTATTAATTGATTGTGAACTCCGATTCCAACGGCAAGATCTGGGATTTAAACAGTGAACGATTACGTAAAACTATATGGCCTAAAAAGTGCAACTTTTTCATTCTTTACGTTTTTTGCCTCCTATTAAAAAGAAATGTAGTTAATGGTAATCAAGTTTTATGACAAGGTAGCTCAAAGGCCTTGACAATATTAATTATTCTATGGTAGCCAAAAATTATACCTTATTGAACCATCATATAAGAGGAGGTAAACATGTCCAAGGATGATCGAAAAGAGGAAATCATTGAGGAAGAGGATCTCCTTGATTTGGAAATTGATGAAGATTTTTTAAATGAAGATCTCATAAAAGAAAATAATCCGGATGATATAGATAAAGATATCATAGATCTTGTTGACATAACGGAAGAAGACATTGAAGAGGGGTTGGATGAGCAAGATATTGAGGATTTAGGAGATTTTGTATTAGATGAAGAGACAATTGATGCAAGTCAAGGCCCTCAATATGAGGCTAAGGAAAAACTTCAAGAGGAGATTACAATAGAAGAAGATAAGACCGAAGAAGCAGTCGGGGATGAAGGGTTTCCATTTGGAGAGATATCTGGAGTTGAGGATAACGTTGATGAAGAATTAATTATTCCAGAGGGAGAAAAAACAGATTTATCTGAGGGGGAGCAGGAATTAGAAGTTGATTTTGCAGATGATGCTCAATTAGATGAAGAACTTGAAAAACTTATCTCTGAAGAAGAGATTGAAGGTCTCAATGAGATAGCTGAAGAGGAAATAACGGAAGAGAAAGAAATTTCCGGAGAAATTCTGAGTGTAGCGCCTCCTTTAGAAACCCAGGCAGAAGATAAAGAAGAACTTATTAAGAGGGAAATGGAATCGATTTCAGAGGAAAAGCTAGAGGCTGTCTTGGAAAAAGTGGCCGGTGATGTTTTGGAAAGGGTAGCAAGGGAGGTAATACCAGAAGTAGCAGAGAGGATAATAAGAGAGGAGATCGATATTTTAAAAAAGGATATAAATACTGATAAATAAAATAAAATAATTTTTATTTTAATACATAGGCACAAAGGCACTCGTTGAATGTAATCGTTTGATTGCCTTTGTGCCTATTTTATGTATCGTTAATTAGCACTGTTTGAATTTAAAAGAAATCTTGTAAAAAAAGCAAAATAAAACCTTTATGTAGCCACAAAGATTGATAAACAAGTAAAACGTAACATGTTTCTGTTTAGGTATATGCAAATATGTTTGTGTATACGACATAATTGTTTATTTTTATATAG
>CBFDCD010000099.1:0-7596 GCA_965603225.1 uncultured bacterium | reverse complement strand
GACGCTTCCGGCGCCGGTGAAACCAAACTCCGTCGCTTCCCATGTTTGACCGATAGCGAACGCTTGTCCGGGTCCCGAAGAGAAACCGAGGGGAACAAGGAAACCGATAGTCGGAAAAAGATCGGGCATGACCGTATAGATCAAAAGAAAGGTCAACGCAAGCAAATACGAGAGACGGGATTTGAAAGGTTTAAAGAAAGTGAGTGTTGACAGAGATGCAATAAGAAAGCGTATTAAATCACTGAAAAATGTGCCTACCATGCCAGGTATTTTTCAGGAGATAAACAAATCAATTCAAAATCCTAAAACAACAGCAGAGGATATTGCTAAAATAATTTCCTCTGATCAGGCACTTTCCGCCAAGATACTACGTATAGTGAATTCGGTATTATATGGATTTCCTCGCCGGATCTCAAATGTAACACATGCCCTTATAATTCTTGGTTTCGATGTCGTAAAAGGTCTTGTGCTTAGTAGTTCGGTTTTTGATGTAATGCTCGCCAGGGGACTCCATGGCCTATGGCAGCATTCTGTAGGATGCGCCATCACCGCAGGAATCATTGCAAGAAAATTAGATATGCCTGACCCGGAAGAAATCTCCGTAGCAGCTCTTTTACATGACTTAGGCAAGGTCATTATTAAATTAGAACTCCCTGAGGAATCATCCCTCGTTGATCAGGCAATTGTGGACAGTCACATATCCATGTATGAGGCAGAAGAAAAAATACTCGGATTTAACCATGCTACTGTGGGAAAATGGCTTTGCCAAGAATGGTATCTGCCTAACAAGCTTGCATATCCAATAACCTATCACCATAAACCAAACCTTTCGGAATTTGCCATTAAGCCTACGGCAATCGTTCATGTTGCCAATGCCCTTGTTAGGGGAATCGGTTTTGGTTTCGCCGGTGACAGCCTTGTCCCTAACATAGATAAAAAGGCATGGAATAAGCTTGAGATATCTCATTCTCTTTTGGAGGAAATTATCAGGGAAATTGACGAAAAACTGGATAATGCCGAAGATATTTTCCCTGAAAACGGTTCCGACGTATGATAAATGCAGAAAAAAGGTTTCTTGTTATAGATAACAACTCAGATAGTACTGAGGAATTACAACAGATAGCAACAAAAAATCAATACCCTTTTAGTTTTGAAACCTGTGAATCATCGCTCCATGCACTCGACATAATATATAGCAAACCTCCTGATCTAATAATTATTAGCCAATCACTGGGGGACGATAAATGGAGAAATCTTTGCAACAGGATTAAAAGAGATACGATATTCAATAACCTACCTATAATCCTTATGCTGCAACCTGCCGACCATCTCGCTAAAATTGATTGGGAAAATACACCTGTTGATGATTATTTACAAAAGCCCCTCAGCCCTGAGGATTTATGGTCCAGGATTTCCTTAACATTTGCACGGGCAGCAAGAAATAGAGACTCCAATCCCCTTACACTGCTCCCTGGGAATTATTCAATAACGAGAGAGCTCCAACTGAGGATTGACAGGAAAGTTCATTTTTCCATAGGCTATGTTGACCTCGACAATTTTAAATCCTATAACGATAAATACGGTTTTTTAAGGGGAGACGAAATTATAAAAATAACTGCACGACTTTTAACCAACTCCTTACAAAAACTACATGCCGATGGATCCTTCGTAGGACACATCGGTGGTGATGATTTTGTATTTATTGTGCCTCCAGGCCTATTAGATGCGGTATGTGATGAAATAATTAATAATTTTGATCTCGTAATAGGAGATTTCTACGATGAAGGTGACAGGAACCGTGGCTTTATCGATTCCACGAACAGAAAAGGGCAAAAGGAACGTTTTCCAATAATATCATTATCCATTGCTGTTATATCAAACGAATACTACCCTATAAAACACATTGGGCAGATTAGTGCCATAGCTGCAGAGATTAAAAAGCGTGTTAAAGCAATTCCGGGAAGCAACTATGCAAAGGACTTGCGTCGATTAACCTGAAGCTTTTACTTCAAAATCTTCTCACAATCCCCATATTTTTTCTTTACTTATATAGTAGATATAAGTATCATCCCCGCTGATATTTTACAAATGTCAAGATTGATAAAATACTACGAGACATCTTCATAAAAATGCAATGGAGATACGTCTAACATCAACTCTTTTACTGACGCAACGACTGGCTAATAAAAACGCACAAAAAGGAGGCTTTAATGGGTACTACTGCAGATAAAATCAATGAATTAAAGGTGAGGAAAGAAAAACTTCGTGCTATGGGCGGGGAAAAACAGATTCAAAAACAGCACGACAAGGGCAAACTTACCGCCAGGGAAAGACTGGATCAGTTTTTTGATGAGGGAAGCTTCCGAGAACTTGATTTGTATGTTGAACATCGATGTACAAATTTTACCATGCCTGAAACCACTGTACCGAGTGAGGGTGTTATAACCGGCCACGGAACGGTCAATGGAAGGGTTGTGTTTGCATTTTCACAGGATTTTACATCTATGGCAGGCACATTAGGGGAAATGCATGCAAAGAAGATATGTAAGGTCATGGATCTCGCCCTCAAGACAGGCGCACCTATTGTTGGTTTTAACGATTCAGGAGGAGCGAGAATACAGGAAGGCGTAGATTCCCTTGGAGGATACGGTGATATATTTTTCAGAAACTCATGTGCATCCGGTGTTATCCCACAAATATCAGCTATTATGGGACCTACAGCCGGAGGAGCAGTCTATTCTCCTGCAATGACTGACTGGATATTTATGACAAAAAAGAGTAGCTATATGTTCATCACAGGCCCTGCTGTAATTAAAACAACCATTGGAGAGGATATAAACCAAGAGGACCTTGGTGGAGCAATGGTCCATAACACAAAAAGCGGAGTAGCCCACTTTGCATGTGAAAGCGACGAGCATGCCATTCAAAGGATCAAAGAGCTGCTTACGTACCTGCCGGCAAACAACATGGAAGAACCTCCCATAGTCGAAACAGGAGATGACCCTGAGAGAATTGATATGGCACTTGATACAATAATACCGGATGATCCAAAGGCATATTATGATATGAAGGATATTATTCGATCTATTGTAGATAATGGACAGATATTTGAACCCCATGAATATTTTGCAAGAAATATGATAATTTGTTTTGCAAGATTGGACGGAAAAACAGTAGGGATCATTGCAAATCAGCCCAAATTCCTTGCAGGATGCCTTGATATCAACGCATCAGACAAGGCCACCAGGTTCATACGGTTTTGCGATGCCTTTAATATTCCATTGCTTACCTTTGTCGACGTACCAGGGTATCTGCCTGGAAGCGCACAGGAATGGGGAGGCATAATTAGACATGGGGCCAAGCTCTTATGGTGCTATAGCGAGGCTACAGTTCCAAAGATAACGGTGATAACCAGAAAAGATTACGGGGGCTCGTATTTAGCCATGTGCAGCCGGCACTTAGGCGGCGACTATGTTATCGCATGGCCAACTGCAGAAATAGCTGTTATGGGAGCTGAACAAGCAGCAGGGATTATTCATGGAAGAGAAATCAAGGCGGCAGATGACCCTGTGGCAAAAAAGGAGGAAAGAATTTCAGAGTACCGGGATCACTTTTCCAATCCTTATATTGCCGCATCAAGGGGATTTGTAGATGCTGTAATCGCTCCCAATGAAACGAGGCCGAGGATAATAGATGCCTTAAATATGTTATCAACAAAAATAGAAGCAAGGCCTGAAAAAAAACATGGCAATATCCCTGTTTAGGCTGAACATAAAGAGAAACGTTTAGACAAACAGGATGAATATCGATTCATATGGATTCCTTTAACCGTTCACGGTTCACTGCTTCATGCCGTTATTTAATAAAGTCGCTAACATGAGGAGAAAAAGACAATGATACGAGAAATTTCTACCAAGGAAATTGTCAAGGTAGTCAGAGACTTGTGCATGGATGCTAATTATCACCTCGGTGATGACGTGCTTCTTGCACTTGATAAGGCCATTGAAAGTGAAAGGTCAGAACCCGGCAGAGAAGTCCTTAAAGAATTAAAAGAAAATGCCAGGATCGCCCGGGAAGAGAAGGCCCCAATATGCCAGGATTGCGGCCTTGCAGTAATGTTTGTAGAGATTGGCCAGGATGTGCACATCATAGATGGAGAACTAAAGGAGGCAATTAACGAAGGGGTTAGACAGGGATATAAAGATGGTTATTTAAGAAAATCCGCCTGTGATCCATTTACAAGAAAAAATACCGGAGATAATACACCGGCTATCATTCATATGGAAATTGTCCCTGGAAGTAACATAAAAATAACCTTCGCCCCTAAAGGTGGTGGCGCTGAAAATATGAGCAGGGTAACTATGCTGACACCAGCTGCAGGCCTGGAGGGAATTGAAGAGTTCGTAATAAACAGGGTAAAAGAATCCGGCTCAAATCCATGTCCGCCTACTATCATCGGCATAGGAATTGGCGGAACCTTTGAAAGATCAGCAATACTGGCTAAAAAGGCTATTTTAAGGAAAATAGGAGATAGAAATCCTGACCAGTACCTGGCAAAAATTGAAGAGGAACTTTTGGCAAAAATAAATAAATTAGGGATAGGTCCAATGGGCTATGGCGGAAACACGACCTCATTAGATGTTTTCATAGAGGCTGAACCCTGCCATATCGCAAGCCTGCCTTTAGCGGTAAATGTCCAGTGTCATGCAGCACGACATAAAGAGGCAATTATATAATATATATTGGAGGATACAATGCCAAACCAGATAAGGCTAACAACCCCTCTATCTAATGGGGATGTGGAAAATTTAAAAATTGGAGATAAGGTATTATTAAACGGGGTTTTACTTACTGGACGAGATGCTGCACATAAAAGACTGTTTGACCTTATTAAAAACGGGGAAGATCTGCCAATTGACATAAAAGGTCAGGTAATTTATTATGTTGGTCCTACCCCTGCAAAGCCTGGAAAGCCAATTGGATCAGCCGGTCCTACTACGAGCTACAGAATGGACCCCTATGCCCCAACATTAATTGAACTTGGGTTGAAGGGTATGATAGGAAAGGGAAACCGGTCCAAGGAAGTTATTGAATCAATGAAGAAACATAAGGCCGTATATTTTGGAGCAACAGGTGGCGCAGGCGCTTTAATAGCCAAAAGGATTAAAAAAGCCAAGATTGTTGCTTATGAGGACTTAGGACCCGAGGCTATAAGGATATTAGAGGTAGAAGATTTTCCTGTAACAGTAGTGAATGATTGCTATGGGAACGATCTTTATAAGGAAGGTATAAAGAAGTTTGCCATAGATTAATTACACAATTTACTATAATAAAATAATAACTTGCAACACTATAGATAAAAATGATATATATAAGTATTGTTTAACTGTTAACGTATATAGATTGTAGACATTCAGGCTATAAACTTCAGTATGAATGAGAACTAAAAATCATAGAGAAAGAAAAAATTTCAAGCGCCGTGTTAGGATCAACGAACAAAGCCTAATAACCTTTAGTCTACAGTCTAAGAAATCTGAATTGTTACATTGTTATTAATATATGTTTCAAAACCATAAGGCATCTAAGTAGCTCATCTCTTAGATGCCTTATTTTAAATCAGGTGTTTGTAAATGAAAAATGAAGAAAAAATAAACATACGCTTAGAAGATTCGCCTTCAGTTCAATTGCCGGCTAAAGGGTTAGATGGATTTCAGGCATTACAGGCATTGGGTGTTGACGACAAAAAAACAATAGCGGCTATCAAGGTAAATGGTGAAATTAAGGATCTCTCAGAACCTATTATTTCACAGTCTGAGATTGCACCTGTTTACATAGATTCTCAGGAAGGTCTTGAAGTAATGAGACACAGTGCAGCCCATGTTATGGCCCAGGCTGTTCAGGAACTATTTCCAGGTACAAAGGTTACTATAGGCCCTGCTATTAAAGACGGCTTCTATTATGATTTTGATTATAAAAGACCCTTTGATATTAAAGACCTGCCTTTGATCGAAAAAAAAATGACCGAAATAATCAAAAAGGACCTTTCCTTTACCAGAAGTGAGATCTCCAGCACTAAGGCAATTGAATTATTCAAATCCAATGGTGAAGACTACAAGGCAGAGCTCATAGAGGATCTCTCAGAGCAAGCAGTCAGCTTATATAAACAGGGTAATTTTACGGACCTGTGCCGTGGACCCCATCTTCCCTCAACAGGACAAATAAAGGCATTTCAATTAACAACGGTTGCAGGTGCCTATTGGAGGGGGGATGAAAAAAGGGCCATGCTGAGCAGGATTTACGGTATTGCTTTTGCCGACCAGAAATCACTTGACGGGCACCTGAAAAAAATTGAAGAGGCAAAAAAGAGAGACCATCGCATACTTGGAAAAAGACTTGACCTTTTCAGTATCAGGGAAGAGGTCGGACCAGGAATGATACTATTCCATCCCAATGGAGCCATGTTAAGACATATCCTTGAGGAATTTGAGATAAAAGAGCATATAAAAAGGGGGTATGAGCTGGTTATGGGCCCACAGCTCTTAAAAACTGATCTATGGAAGAAATCAGGTCACTTTGATCACTATAGAGAAAACATGTACTTTACCGAAATAGAAGATCAGTCTTACGGTATAAAGCCAATGAACTGTCTGTCCCATATGCTTATTTACTCATCCACCGTGAGGAGTTACAAGGACCTTCCCAAGAGATACTTTGAGTTAGGCACAGTGCACCGACACGAACGATCCGGTGTGTTGCACGGTTTAACCAGGGTAAGGCAATTCACTCAGGATGACGCCCATATACTTTGCACACCTGAACAGCTAAAGGTTGAAATTAAGAATATCATTGACTTTGTAAGGGAGATAATGGCCGTATTTGGTTTCGATTATGAAATAGAGATTAGCACCCGGCCAGAGAAGTCTATTGGAACAGATGAAGACTGGGAGAAGGCAACAAACGCCCTGATTGAATCAGTACAAGAGATTAATCTCCCACACCAAATAAACGAAGGGGATGGAGCATTTTATGGGCCAAAAATAGATGTTAAGATTAAAGATGCCCTGGAAAGAAGCTGGCAATGCGCCACTATACAATGTGACTTTGTTCTTCCCGAGAGATTTGACCTGACCTATGTAGGCTCTGATGGTGAAAAACATAGACCGGTTATGATACACCGCGTAATACTTGGATCTATTGAGCGTTTCCTTGGTGTTTTAATAGAGCATTATGCAGGCGCTTTTCCATTGTGGCTTGCCCCTGTTCAGGCAATTATCCTTTCAATTACTGATAGCCATATTCCTTATGGAGAAAGTTTATTTCAAACACTTTTTGAGGCAGATATTAGGGTAGAAAAAGATTTCAGGAATGAAAAGCTGGGCTTTAAGATTAGGGAAGCAC
Source organism: uncultured bacterium (assembly GCA_965603225.1). GTDB lineage: Bacteria > Desulfobacterota > DSM-4660 > Desulfatiglandales > B25-G16 > M55B121. The sequence goes on along the minus strand of CBFDCD010000099.1, from coordinate 198 downwards.
AGATGAAAAAAATACCGTATATGCTTATTATAGGGAACAAGGAAACAGAGACAGGCACTGTTAGTATTAGACTTAGGGATGGAAAAAATCTTTCGCCTATGAAGCCTAACGAAATTATTGACACTATTATTAATGAAGTAAAATATAGGAGGTAACCATTTCTAAAAAACCTGTCGTAAGGGTTAACGAACAAATAAG
>CBFDCD010000098.1:0-7656 GCA_965603225.1 uncultured bacterium | reverse complement strand
AACTTATTGACCCTCCTTTTCCACCATGCCCATAGTTGGGGCGGAATATAATAAAGGACTGGTATCCTCATGGCGTGGGCGCTTTTAGCTAAATTAAGATTAAATCCTGGATAATCAATAAGTATTAGAAGATCTGGGGGGTTCACAGATAGAATCTTCTTCATTTCCTTCAAGGCCTTAAGGATATATCTGCTTTTATATATCACTTCCGTGAGCCCTACAACTGCCATAAGCGATGATTGATGAATAATCTTTACACCAGCGTTTTCCATTTCTTGCCCCCCAAGGCCAAAAAATTTAACATTAGGCGATACATCCTTTATTGCCCTTGTTAAGTATGCCCCATAAATATCTCCAGAGGCCTCGCCGGCCAAAATCATTATGCGTTTAGTTTTTTGCATAAAAATTTGTTTTTATCCATAAAATAAAACAGGTTTTTAATTCTGTCCAAATATTCATTTATATGTAGGCTTCATTGTTTACCTACTTCATGAAAACAGAGAAATTATTTTTTAGGATGTAGCTCGGAATATTTTTTTTCTATCTGGTCAACAATAGAGAGGGCTGCAGAAAGGGCGTTTCTCCCATCAACTCCTGAAACCTTTGGTTCTGTACCGTTCTTTATGGAATCTATAAAAGATTTAATCTGGTCTGATAGAGGGTCACTGTCCGGAAAGCTGTTTTCTTTACAGGAATCAGGAGAAAATTGATCAAAGTTTTTTCCATCTTTTTTAATCTCAGTTATGCTAAGTTTTCTTTTGCTATAATCAACTGAAATATAATTATCTAATTGAAGGACTCGTATTGTTCTAATGGATTCATGAGAATACCTGTTGGCCGTTAAATTTGCAATTGTTCCATTGGAAAAAATTATTTTAGCGTTAGCAATATCTATCTTATCAGTCATTATAGGCGCACCAAAGGCGTCTATCTCTTTTATGTCTGAATTTACAATATGCAGTATTATATCTAAATCGTGAATCATTAGATCTAAAACCACATCGACATCGGTGCCTCTCTTAGTAAAAGAACTGAGGCGTTGAGATTCTATGTAGATAGGGGTGGAAAGAAATGGTTCCATTTTTACTATTGCAGGGTTAAATCGTTCTATATGCCCTGTCTGAAGAATAATATTATTATCATTTGCCAATTTTATTAAATTATCAGCATCTCTTAATGAAAGGGTGATTGGTTTTTCAATTAACAGATGTGTTCCGTGATTCAGAATGTCACGGGCAATCCTAAAATGGGATACTGTTGGAACTGCCAGGCTAAGCCCATCAACATTCTCCAGAAGCTCGGTATGGCTACTGTAAGCCTTGGTGTCATACTTACAGGCCATTTCCTTTGCCCTATTAAAATCAATATCCGCCAGTCCGGCTAAATCAATATCCTCCATAGAAGCATACTTCTTGGCATGTAGTTCGCCTATATAACCTACTCCAACAACACCGAACCGTAATTTTTTCACTTAATGCTATATCCTTCTATATTCTATGATGTCTTAATTTATTATTCATCTTACGATTAAAATATCTATTATGGTACTCGACTAATTATCGTGAGACAATGGATATACCCTTCTCGTTTGCCAATTTTATCATTGCCTCTTTATCAAAGACAAGTGTTTTACCGGATTCAATTGCCAAGGCAGATGCCTTGACCATTGACATGATCTTAACAGTGTTAAGGCCAATGGCAGGAAGGTCAAATCTGAGATCCTGATCAGGCTTACAGACCTTGATAACTACCGCACCTTTATGGGCCAATTTCCCGCCCCTGAGTATCGTTTTATCAGTGCCGTCAATGGCCTCTAATGCTAACACTGTTTTTTTCTTGACAATAACACAGTGCCCAATATCCAAACGACCTAATTCTTTGGCCATCTTCCAGCCAAATTCAATGTCTGCCATCTCCTCTTTACTTGGCTTTCTTTTAGTAAAACAACCATCCGGCGCTAACAGTTCTGGAAGATATATGGCAGAGCTAACAACGCTTATTCCTTCTTTCTCAAGCTCATTAGCCACGGTCCTTAAAATATCATCATCATGGAATATCAACAACTTTCCAACTATTGCCAGTCCCCTTAGGTCCGGTTTAAGGTTTTTAAACATATTTGTCTTAGTGATACCGCCTGCCATTAAAACCTTATGAACTCCGCTTGATTTAAAGGCGTCAAGTAAATGACCAAACTGACCAAGGCCTACCCATGTAATCTTATCAGTTTTTTTCGCCAGTTCTGGGTCAGTTTCTCCCTTGTGGGCTACAGCAATTACCTTTAAACCTTTTTCCTTCGCTGTTTCAGCTATTAAAATAGGAAACTTACCGCTCCCTGCAATAAGCCCTATTTTATCATATTGCTCGCTGACCGTATCCTTCATACCCATATCATTTACTCGCTGACTACTTAAGAATGCCTCTATTTGAGTTGACCAGGAACTTAAGTAAAATATCCAACTCCTTAAAGGGTGGTATTTCACGTTTTACCTTTTCAATTGCATCATTAAGGAGACTGTGACTGCGCCATATAATTTTATAGGCTTTTTTCAGCATCTCTATCTTCTCGCGTGAAAATCCTTCCCTTTTAAGGCCTGTTTGGTTTAGTCCGTACAATTTTGCCCTGTCGCCAGCTGCCATCATAAAAGGGGGGATATCTTTTACTATGGCAGATTTTCCCCCTATAAAGGCGTATGTACCTATTCTGACAAACTGATGTATGGCCACCAAACCACCTATGATGGCATGATCACCTATCTCTATATGGCCTCCAAGTGTAGCAGCATTTGACATTACAATAGAATCACCTAAAGTACAATCATGGGCTATATGTGCGTATGCCATTATGTAATTTTTACTTCCGATCTCAGTTACTCTGTCTTGTTTGGTAGTGGCCCGATTAACAGTTACAAACTCCCTTAATATGTTTTCATTCCCAATAATAAGCTTAGTGTCCTCACCTTTATAGTGGGTATCTTGAGGAGGCAAACCAAGGGAAACAAAGGGGTATACCCTGTTTTTTTCCCCGATCACTGTATTCCCCTCTATAACAACTTGGGAACCGATATCTGTATCTCTCCCAATGGTTACATGTTCCCCAATTATTGAAAACGGGCCAACCTTAACCCCGTCATCTAATTTTGCCTTAGACGATACGTCTGCAGATGGATGAATATCTATCCCCATTTTTTCAACCTCAACCTATTGCAGCCACTAATTCTGCTTCAGCCGCTATTACATTATTTACCATCGCCTTTCCCCTCATTTTCCATATTCTATTTCCCTTCCTAATGGGACTGAGCTCAAAGATGATTTGGTCACCAGGAACAATTGGTTTTCTAAATTTCACCTTGTCAATGGCAGCAAAGTATATGGGATTATCCTTTCTACTTTCTAATGATTCCGGGACAGATAGCCGGGCAAGTATCCCTCCTATTTGCGCCATTGCCTCTATCACCAAAACTCCAGGCATAATTGGGTTTCCAGGAAAATGGCCCTGAAAAAATGGTTCATTAATAGTAACATTCTTTATTCCCACTACCCTTTCGCCTAATTCAAGTTCTGTAATAGAATCTACAAGCAAAAATGGATACCTATGTGGAAGGATTTTTACGATATCCTTATAAACAAGGGGCAAATCCATTATCCTTTTCTCTCCTCTTCAAGTTTTTCTTCCAAATTTTTCACCTTATTTTCAAGTGTCTTTATCCTTTCCAGGTACAAAGGCAGCTTCTTAATATTTCCTCTGGTCTTAAGCCAGAGGCGATGAGGCATTGTTGGAATACCTGATACAACTTCGCCTGCCGGAATAGAATGTGACACACCGGATTTTGCTCCAATCATTACCCTGTCACCTACTTCTACATGATCTGCAAATCCCACCTGTCCACCTATAATCACATTCTTTCCTATTTTTGTACTGCCAGCAATTCCTACCTGAGCAACAATAACGGTATTTTCACCAACAACCACATTATGGCCGATTTGAACAAGATTGTCAGTCTTTACACCCCTTCGTATAATTGTTTTTCCAATGGCAGCCCTGTCTATGGTGTTATTCGCGCCAATCTCAACCTCATCCTCTATTTCGACAATTCCCACCTGCGGTATTTTTATGCTTATATCACCATCTCTTGCGTATCCAAATCCATCACTCCCTATAACTGTCCCGCCATGAATAATGACATTTTTTCCAATAATACAATCAGGCATTATAGTTACGTTAGGGTATACTACGGTTCCATCACCAATTTTTACCTTATCGCCTATGTATACGCCTGGAAAAAGCGTGACATGATTACCTATTAGGGATTTACAGCCAACATGAACAAAAGGATATATGGAAACATCTTTGCCTATCCTTGCATCTTGTTCAATTATTGCCTTTTCACTAATTCCATCAAACCGTGATACAGCTGGCGCAAACATTCCTGCTACCATTGCATAAGCAAGGTAAGGGTCTTTAACTATTACCTGGGGTCCTTTATATTTATCGCTGACCTCTCTTACAATTAACGCAGATGCCTTTGTTTCCGTAATTTGATCTTTCAATCGAGGCCCTGTAAAAAATGATATATCCCCCTCATCTGCCAAGGCGAGAGAACTAATTCCTTTTATCAGAAGCTTGTCATCTCCTAAAACAGTCCCCCCTACTAACTCTGCTATATGTTTAAGATCTATTTTCAATTCAAAAAACCCTTAAAGTTATCGAAGATTGTTGGTCTCTTTAAGATTACTTTTCAGTTCCCGAGATTCACATTTTTTAAACGGACAAAATCGCTCGGAAAAAACCTTTTGCAAGTTTGCCATTACTCTGTGTAAAGTTAAATATTGCCGTCTGAAGCCTATACAGTAAGGAACAAAGGCACAAAATCTCACAGGCGTAAAGTGTTATTTAAATAGCGGCATTTTCTTTGTGTGTATGTGCCTTTTCTGCTTTGCATTTCATCTACAATACGATTATCAAACGAAACTCTTCGCCTGACGATGATGACCAAACTTTATATTATTTATAGTGGGTATGCAGTTAACTCAACTAAGCACTATGTAAGGTGGAAGAGGCAACAGATGTCTCTTAAGCCAGTTGGCATATCGTGCCATGACTATTTGTAGGTCTCGGTTAACTAACAATCTGTAGTGCTTATAACATACTAATATCGCTGAGAATTAATGACGCGTCAAAAACTATTCATGAAAACCGGCAACGGCCGCTCTACCAAATATAAAGAAGTATTCCTATAGCCTATGATGTCCGACAACTATATTTTGCATCCGGTTGAGTAAAGTGCATACCCACTTTATTTATTTTTACCCTTTAATTCATCATAGGCCTTGATGACCTGCTCTGTAATTTCTTTTGATTCGTCAAAATAAAGAACTCCGCCTGCCCTTCTTTCCATTATCAAGGCATATTTCTCTTCAGATCCTATCTTTTCAATTATATCTTTCAGTTCATTAAAGATCTTCTTCTTCTCTTTTTCTTGGGCTCTCATCATCTCTTCGTTTAAATCCTTGAAGAAATATTCTAACTCTCTGGCCTTTCTTTCAATGTCCTTTTTTTTATCCTCCTGTGCATCCATGCTTAGCATCATAGATTGTTTTTCTAATTCTTTCCTTAACTCTAAAAGTGCCTTCTGCTTTTTATCAAGTTTTCTCTGAAGCGTTTCCTTTTTGTTTTTCAGGGCTTCAAAGATTTTTTGTCCTTGTTTAGACTCTTTGAGGCATCTTTGCATGTCAATTATACGTATAGCAATATGGTCTTCCCCTAAGACTATGTTATTGGCAAACAATATGCCAATCATTAAAATAAATAAAAAACTTTTTTTCATTCTGTCCTCCAATCTTGGTATATTTTCTCTGGTAAGTTATAAATCTTTTGCATAATAAATGGTCTTTAAAATGGTGTGCCAATTGAAAAAGCCCAATTGCTTGACGGCTCATCATATTTTGGGTCAAGGTTATATCCCCACTCCAGTCTTAGCGGGCCCATTGGTGAATACCATCTTATTCCTGCCCCTGCACTTCGCCTAATCCCCTTGAAGGAATAATTCTCATCCTGCTCATAGACGTTCCCTGCATCAAAGAACAATACACCCATCACTCCCTGCTCTTTAACTAAGGGGAATCTGTACTCCAAATTATAAACCATCATCTTCTCTCCGCCTATCCGATCACCTGAATCTGGATCAATAGGCGAAATGCTGGCATAATCAAATCCCCTGACTGTATTCATTCCACCTAATCGGAATTTCTCATAAACCGGTAACTCTCCCCCTGGTCTTTTTTCGACATACCCCCATTTACCCTGCACTGAAATTGCCGTACCCCAAAAAGCTGGGAAGAACCAGGCGGACTTTGCCCTGTATTTCGTAAAATAATTATCACCCCCCAAAACTCCACCTGCATACTCAACAGAAAATGAGTTAGCAGAACCCCTCGTAGCATTAAAACGTCTATCTCTGCTATCTCTTGAAATTCCAAAAGTAAAGCTGCTTGTACCGCTTCTCCCTTCCATATCCTTTATTATCTGAGAGGCACCCTCTTCTATCTCAGAAATATCAGCATCATCATAAGTATACATGACTGAACCCCTTGTAAACTCTATCCCTAATGGAAATCCAAACTTAAGCCTTCCCCCGCGGCTGTCCTTAGTATACTCATCGTATTCGTATTTCCAGTTATATAGGTCTATGCCTGCTGAAAGCGGTCTATCAAAAAGCCATGGTTCAGTAAAACTAAGGGTATATTTCCCGGATTTGGAGCTCAGAGAGGCCCTTGCTGACAATGACTGGCCTCTTCCGAAAAGATTGTCTTGAGTCACCTCAAGCATTCCGATAAAATTTTCTGCAGAACTGTAGCCTGCGCCCATAGAGAATTTACCGGTTGGCCCCTCCTTAACATGTATATTAAGGATCATATCCTCCTTGGTGCTCCCCCTCTTCGTGTTAATCTCCATGTCCTCAAAAAATCCAAGCCGATGTAAATTTTGACTGCTCCTTTTTAGTTTACCTCCGCTAAAATAGCCACCTTCAACAACCTTGAGCTCTCTTCGAATAACCTTATCTCTTGTTTTATCATTTCCAGAGATTATGATTCTTTCAAACTTAACCTTCTTTCCCTTAGATATGTGGTATACAATATCAACCTTATGTGCCTTATCATCCTCTTTTATACCAGGGGAAATATCCACAAATGCATACCCTTCATCTGAATAGATCTCGCTCAAAGTCAGTGTGTCAGTCCTGATTGCCTCTCTGTTATAGACCTTCTCCTTTGGAATGCTAAGGGTCTTGTAAAGCTCGTCAGTCTCTTTAATAAGATCACCTTCAATACTTACACGTCTAACAGCATATTGAGGTCCTTCATTGATCGTAACGGTGATCAAAATTCCTTCACCCTTCTTAAAAGATATCTTCGGCTCACCTACCCTTGCCTTTATATAACCATTGTTGTTATAGAACGATTTTATCTTGAATATATCACTTTCTAAAGTTTTTCTATCAAGGTGTCCTGAATCAGTGAGAAAAGAAAAAAATCCCTTTTCATTTGTATCCATTACATCTCTCAAATCATCATCGCTGAATTCAACATTTCCAATAAAAACTATTTTACTTATCGTAACCTTATCTCCCTCTTTGATTTTATAAACAAGGGCAACTT
>CBFDCD010000097.1:0-7675 GCA_965603225.1 uncultured bacterium | reverse complement strand
CGAGGATTTGACATAGAAGAGGGTTTCTTGGTTGGTTACGGACTGGATTATAGTGAAAAATATCGACATTTGCCATATATCCTTAGCTTAGCAATTTAAAACTAACTGAAGGAGAATAGATATGATAGTTGAATGCGAGAAATGCCAAACCAGGTTTTCACTGAACGAAAATCTCCTAAAAAAAACCGGCTCAAGGGTTAGATGCTCTCTTTGCAAACATGTTTTTACTGTTTTTCCTTTAGAGGAGGAGGCCCATATTGAAGAACCGCAAGCAGAGGGGGTCGAAGAAAGGCCAACAGAGAATGAATTAGCCGCAAATTTTGAAAAAACCCTTGCCGAAGAAATTGAGGAAGATATTGCCCAAGAGGAAAAAATAGAGCCGATCTCCATTGATGATTTACCTGACTTAGGTAAAGATCATGGAGAGTTAAAGGAAAAGACCGACATTGATAAAGCTATAGACCAGGAAATAGAGGAAAAAAAGTCGACAAATGAGGAAATGTTCAAAAAGGAGCAAGACACAGAAGATGAAGCATATCTCAGTAAGCCGCCTGAAATCATAAAAAAAAGACGTAGATCAGGGTTATGGGCTGCCCTTTTGCTTATAGTATTGCTAATTGCAGGGGCTGCAGCTACCTTATTTGTGGCCAAGCCGGATTTTCTCTTTAAAAAAACTCCCCCAAAACAACAATTAATGGATAAGGGAAACATAAGATTAGCCTTTAAGGATATAAAAGGTTTTTTTAAAGAGTCGGATAAAGCGGGAAGGCTTTTCGTGGTTAAAGGACTGGTAATAAATAATTACCCGGAAAGCAGGGGCTTTGTTAGAATCAGATCAAACATCATAGATTCGAAAGGAAAGATAGTGCAAAGCAAAACAGTTTACGCCGGCAATCCGATCAGTGATTATGAATTACTTACCCTGTCCATGGAAGAAATAACCAGTCTACTAATGAATAAGCTTGGAAAAGCCAAAATGAATGTAAATATACTCCCACAATCTTCTATCCCGTTTATAGTCATTTTTGGTTCATTGCCGAATGATATGAATGAATTTACCGTTGAAGCAATCAGTTCCTTTCCGTCTGGAAAGTAGGGCTCCATTAAATCCTTGCCCTGAATTTTAGCAGATTTTTGGGTGCTCCTGATTTTCCTTCAAAAGAAATTACGCCTTTATAATATCTAAAAAAGGTTGCATGATTAAGAAGTTTTATGCCTAAAAAACTTATTTTCCCTATTATTATCTTTATAGCGTTGATCCTCGCAGGAATCTCCGGATATATGATTATAGAGGGCTGGGGACTCTTTGATGCCATATATATGACCGTTATCACCCTCTCTACCGTAGGCTATGGAGAGGTCCACGAGACAGGCCCGGGTGGGCGTATCTTTACAATTATCCTGATTATTATTGGTGTTTTTATAATAGCCTATATTGTCGGGTTAGTGGCCGAGATCTTTTTAGAAGGCGAAATCAGGTCTATCCTCGGGAGAAAAAAATTGGACAGGAAAATACAATCCCTTAAAGATCATTATATTATATGCGGTTATGGAAGGATTGGCAGGACCATCTGTAATGTTTTAACAAAACAATCAATCCCCCTTATAGTATTAGAAAAAGAAGAACAAGCAAGGCAAGAGCTTGAGCAGGATAAAATCCTTTATATTGACCGAGATGCAACACATGAAGAGTCATTGATAGATGCAGGTGTAAGAAGGGCAAAGGGACTTATATCGGTTGTATCATCTGATCCTGAAAATGTTTATATTACCCTTACCGCCCGTGGGTTAAACCCGGAACTCTTTATCCTTTCAAGGGCAGAATATTCAGCTACCAAGGCGAAACTCCTGCAGGCAGGGGCGAACAAGGTTGTTTTGCCTTATAGCATTGGTGCAAGGAGGATGGCCCAGGCTATCATTAGACCGGCGGTTAGCGATTTTATCGAACTGGCCATGCATGAATCCAGCTTTGAGCTGGCCATTGAGGAAATAGTTGTTGGCAATAATTCACCCTTTGCTAATCTTACCTTAATAGAATCTGAAATTAGAAAAGAATTGGATATTATAGTGATAGGCATTAAAAAAAAGGACGATAGGACACTATTCAATCCATCGTCTCAAACAACGATTCAGCCGGGAGATCTCCTGATTGCCATGGGCAGTTATGAGAATTTAGAAAGATTACGAAAGTTGCTTATCGCAGATAGTTGATGTTCAATGAACTACTGGCAATGCCTTACACAAAAAAATTATTTGATTATTTTTATATAAAACCACAATACATGAAATAATACCAAACATAAGGGAAATGCGATGCTCGATATAAAGTTTGTGCGCTCCAACGTAGACAAGGTAATGGATATGTTAAATCACAGAGGCTATGATCTTGATCTTTCGGGATTTCAATCCCTGGATGAAAAGCGAAGATCCATTTTAACCAACCTTGAAAAACTGAGATATAAACGTAACACTATCTCTGATAAGATAGCGGTTATGCGAAAAAATGGGGAGGATACAAAGCCCCTTATCTCAGAGATGAAGGATGTTTCAAAGTCAATCAAGGAAATAGAAGTGGAGCTTCCAGGTATTGAAGATAAACTAAGCAAACTTTTAATGTTTATCCCAAATTTCCCCCATGAATCAGTGGTGGTTGGGCACAATTCCGATGACAATCCAATTGTAAAAAAATGGGGAGATATAAAGAATTTCACCTTTGAGCCACTACAGCACTGGGAAATCGGGGAGAAATTGAACATACTTGATTTTTCAAGGGCAGCCAAGATTGCGAGGAGTCGGTTTTCCCTGCAAAAGGGTTTGGGTGCCAGGTTGGAACGGGCACTAATCAATTTTATGCTCGATGTTCATACCAATTACCACAATTATACGGAAATCCTCCCCCCATTTCTTGTTAACACAGACAGCATGACCGGGACAGGTCAACTACCTAAGTTCAGTGAAGATCTCTTTAAGGTTGATGGCTGGGATCTGTTTCTTATACCTACTGCAGAGGTACCGGTAACCAATATACACCGAAATGAGATATTATCATTTGATGAACTTCCTATTAAGTATGTTTCTTACACACCATGCTTCAGGTCAGAGGCAGGTTCATACGGCAAGGATACCAGGGGCCTCATTAGACAACATCAATTCAACAAGGTAGAGCTTGTTAAATTCTGTCGCCCGGAGGATTCAGACCAGGAGTTGGAGTTATTAACTGAAAATGCAGAGGAAATACTGCAGCGATTAGACCTGCCTTACAGGGTAGTTTCCCTTTGCACAGGGGATCTTGGCTTTTCTTCCGCTAAAACATACGATATAGAGGTGTGGCTCCCCGGGCAGAAATTATTTAGAGAGATATCCTCCTGTAGTACCTTCACAGACTTCCAGGCAAGGAGGGCCAATATACGCTTTAAGAGAAAAAAAGGCAAGGGAAACGAATTTGTTCATACCCTTAATGGTTCAGGTCTCGCAGTGGGTAGAACACTTGTGGCACTACTTGAAAACTATCAGCAGAGCGACGGAAGCGTTATTATTCCAGAGGAGCTTAGGCCATACATGGATGATATGTCTATCATAAAGTCTAAGTAGGAGACAATTCAAGAATTTTATACTATTAGTCAAAGGATACATACAGTACGAAAAAGGAAGGGAACTTCATTATTACCTTACATGAAATTAGAAATTGAAGAGAAAATAAACAGGGGTATTTGCAATGGTTGATATGGAAACAATTTACAAAAAGATTGACAGCTTCAGGCATGAAATAATTGAGATGGAGAGGGAACTGACTGCGCGACCTGCATTAGGCCCTACAAACGGAGGAACTGGAGAACACGATAAGGCTAACTTTGCCAAAGAAAAGCTTCTGCTTCTTAAACCTCACAATCTCCTCGAAATTCATGCCCCTGATAAACACGCGGCTAATGGTTACAGGCCCAATATAGTGGCTACCTGGAATGGGGCCAGAGAAGGAAATAACATATGGATCCTTAGTCATCTGGATATTGTGCCACCAGGAGACCCTTCATTATGGAAGACTGATCCATATAAAATGGTAGTTCAGGGGGATAAAATAATTGGCAGGGGTGTAGAGGATAACCAGCATGGAATGGTAAGCTCCTATTTTGCTGTTAAAAGCATTATAGATTTAAACCTTCAATTCTCAGGAAAAATCAACCTTGCTTTTGTTGCTGATGAAGAGACAGGGAGCAGGTTTGGGTTAGAATATCTTGTGAAAGAAAAAAAAGACATGTTTTCCGAGGATGACCTTATAATTGTTCCGGATGGAGGAAATGATGAAGGAACCATGATTGAGATAGCGGAAAAATCAATGCTCTGGTTAAAATTTACTGTTAAAGGGGTTCAGTGTCATGCCAGCACACCTGATAAGGGTAAAAACAGCCTTTTTGCCATGGCGCGGTTAATTGTGGAAAGTGCTAAGCTCAAGGAAAAATTTGATATGAAAGACCCTGTGTTTAGCCCAGAGATGTCAACATTTGAACCTACAAAGGTAGAGGCCAATGTCCCTAATGTGAATACTATTCCCGGAAGAGATGTCTTTTATTTAGACTGCCGTATTTTACCGGAATATAAGGTAGATCAGGTTATAGAAGAGGCAACGAATATCAGTAAAAGACTTGCAACGGATCTTGATTTACAGATAGATATTGAGGCAGTGCACAGGCAGGACGCGGCACCGGCAACCTCAGCAGATTCACCGGTAGTCAATATCCTTGCAAGGGCCATTGAAAGGGTAACTGGTCTAACGGCAAAACCTATGGGAATTGGGGGAGGAACAGTGGCTGCTTTTTTTAGAGATGCCGGTTTTCCAGCGGCTGTCTGGTCTACCACATCCCCTACCGCCCATCAACCAAATGAGTATTGCTCGATAAAAAATATTATTACTGATGCCAAGATTATGGCAACGGTCTTTTTTAATAAAGAGAACAGGGAATAATTATCTAAAACAGATGAAATGAGAAGAAAGATAGACAAAAAGCAGATTCAAGATATCGATAAAGAGCACGTTATTTATTCATGGTCTATACAGGGCAGTGAGCATATCATAATAAATCATGCTGAAAGAATCTACCTATGGGATATCAATGATAAAAGGTATATAGATTTTTGCGCCGGACTTCTAAATGTAAACATAGGGCACAGCAATGCCTATGTATTAGATGCCATGAAAAAACAAATGGACAAGCTTACATATGTAGCCCCTCTTTTTGGGACAGAACCTAAGGCACGGCTGGCCGAAATGATAGGAGAAATTACACCTGGAGATCTTAATCATGTATTTTTTACCAATGGAGGTGCAGAGGCGAATGAAAATGCCATCAAGGTCGCCAGATGGTATACTGGAAGGCACAAGGTTTACGCTGCCTGGAGAGGCTACCATGGAGCAACAGCCGGCGCCATAACCCTAACGGGAGATCCCAGACGATGGGCGGCTGAGCCGGGCATACCCGGTGTAGTGCATTTTTTTGGTCCCTTTACATACAACAGCCCCTTTGGATCAAGGGATTCTGAGGAAGAATGCGAAAATGCCCTGCGGCTGCTAAAGGAACAGATTATGCTTGATGGCCCAAAAACAGTTGCCGCCATATTTGTAGAACCGATTGTTGGGACTAATGGCATCATTGTGCCACCTGACGGGTGGTTAAAGGGTGTTAGAGAAATCTGTGATGAGAACGGGATTTTGATGGTAGCAGATGAGGTAATGACAGGCTGGGGACGTACAGGCGAGTGGTTTGGTGTTGATAATTGGGGTATCGTCCCTGACATGATTGTCACTGCCAAGGGCATAACCTCGGCATATGTGCCTTTAGGGGCCCTAATCTGGAATGAAAGCATATATGATTACTTTTGCGAGAATCCCTTTGTTGGTGGCCTGACCAACTCTGGACATGCCCTGGCATGTGCCGCCGGAATAGCGAATATTGAGACTTACCGAAACGAGAACCTCATTGAAAACTCAAAAGAAAACGGAGACTATCTTTTCAAAAAACTTGAGGCGCTCAAAGACAAACACCCTTCAATAGGTGATGTACGGGGAGGAAAGGGTTTATTCTGTTGCATCCAGTTAGCGAAAAACAGGGAAACCCGTGAACCCCTTGCAGGGTATGCCGATGTAAAAAGAAACGTATCTAATGAAATTATGAAAAGGCTTTATAATAACGGCCTGTATCTGTTTGCAAAGTGGGATTTTCTGTTTATAGCACCGCCTCTTTGCATAACAAAAGATGAGATAGATGAGGCTGTGTCTATTATAGATGGTGTACTTGAATACCCTGATTCATTTACCTGTTGATTTGAAAAAAAGTATAGCAAGCCACCAATTCCCCCAACAATTTCTTATGTGTATTTCTCAATTTGAAAGTGCTGGGTCCAGCGCCTCCCTTATCCTCCTTGTCAGATCTTCCTGCGAAAACGGCTTCTGGATAAAGTTAAGGCCCTCTTCCAAGACCCCGTGGAGTACTATGGCATTGTCCGTGTATCCTGACATGTAGATAATCTTGATATGTGGGTATTTTTTTTGGATCATCCCTGCCAGCTCCTTTCCGTCCATGCCGGGCATTATTACATCGGTGAGCAAAAGGTCTATGGGACCCTTGTGGCTTGAGAAAATATTTAGCGCCTCTTCACCATTAGGGGCAGTGAGTATATTATAGCCATATTCCTTTAACACCTTCCCTGTTATCGTGCGAAGGGTCTCATAATCTTCTACTATGAGAATGGTCTCATCTCCCTTAAGGAAGGACTTACGGGATTGATCCTTTTTTATGGTTTCTTTATCTTTTTGCGACCTTGGGAAATAGATTTTAAATGTTGTTCCCCTTTCAGGTTCGCTATAGACCCAAATCTGTCCATGGTTTTGCTTTACAATGCCATAGACCGTGGAAAGACCAAGACCTGTACCCCGGTCCCTTTCCTTGGTGGTAAAAAAGGGCTCAAAGATGTGAGCCTGGGTCTCTCTGTTCATACCCTTGCCTGTATCTGTTATTGCAAGCATTACATAAGGAGCCGGCTGATTTTCTAAACCATGATCTTTAAAATAGTCTGTGTCCAGGTCCACATTGGCCGTCTCAATCGTGAGTCTCCCCCTTTTAGGCATGGCATCTCTGGCATTTACCGTTAGGTTCATTATTACCTGCTCCATCTGGCCTGGATCCGCCTCTATTTTATATAAATCAGGATCAAACACTGTTGCCAGATTAATATCCTCCCCGATTAGTCTATGGAGCATCTTCTCCAGGTTAGTCACCACCTCGTTGAGGTTCAGAGTGCGAGGCTGAATTATCTGCTTACGGCTGAAGGCAAGGAGCTGGCGGGTAAGGGAGGCCGCCCTTTCTCCGGTATTTCTTATCTCTTCTATGTTCTTGTAAATATCGGCATCTTCCCTTATGTTCATCAGGGCAAGATCGGCATTTCCTATGATAACTGTCAGGAGGTTGTTAAAGTCATGGGCAACGCCTCCTGCAAGGGTGCCTATGGCCTCCATCTTTTGGGATTGTTGGAGTTGTGCCTGGAGTTTATTTCTTTCCTCCACTGCCCGCTTGCGCTCCGTTACGTTGCGGGCAATACCGATCCTGCCCATGGTCTCCCCATTAGCACCCAACAGTGATGTCACATTTAATTCTACAGATATCTTGGTACCATCCTTATGGAG
>CBFDCD010000096.1:0-7689 GCA_965603225.1 uncultured bacterium | reverse complement strand
TATCTTTTTAACCTCCCCGCATCATCATCTAACTGTGCTGTCAGTGAGTAAATTTTTTTGTTATAGGTTATTAATTACTGCTGTAAATCAATTACTATTATGCCAAAGCGGTTTTTTAATTTTCTCTCATTTTTCATGCCAAGCCTGCGCTATAGAAATAACCTAAAACAATATTCATACATCTGGACCTACATCTTAAGTCGGAGGCAGTATAGGCATGGGGATGTCCTGAGTCAAGTAGAAATTTACCTCTTTTGGGCTTATCTTAAAAAAAATCAGGCCGGTTAATCTTCACTACCTTCTGTTGTCGAAACGGCCCGATTAAGCCCACTTTACTTTTTTTTCAAAGAAATTTAGCGGGGAAGGTGGAGATAAAAAAAGAGGGTACAGGCTCTATACCCAGTATAAAATAATGACTTTGGTTTGAAGTGATAAATGGAGGGTAAGGATAAGTCTTATATGTGTTTATTATTGCGCAAACAAAGCGAAAGATTTGACTTACCTAATGCTACAGGTGCAGGAAATAAATCCAACGGACAGACCAGGCCTGCCTGTTGCAGGATAAAGACGGTCCTCACCGTTACCGGCTGCATAAGTTTTAAAATAATCCATATATTATGGATACATCTTCTGTTTTTAAGCGCAATCGGTTTGATCACCGCCGATTTTTGCAAGCGCATGATCTATTGCCGGCAGTACAACAGATAGATTTTCCCTGGCACCTTTAGGGCTTCCTGGCAAATTTACTATCAGACTGTTTCCCCTTACACCTGCTATTGCCCTGGAAATCATTGCATTAGGTGTTTTTTTTAGGCTTTCAGTCCTCATTGCCTCAGCCATCCCGGGTACCTGGTATTTGATTACTTTAAGCATGGCCTCGGGGGTTACATCAGTTGGGCTTAATCCAGTACCTCCAGTTGTCACGACAAACCTAATGCCTTTTCTGTCAACCCATTCCATTAGAAGCTCTGCAATCTTTTCCTCGTTGTCCGGCACAATGTCCTGCTCCTCTACGATATATCCAGCCGCAGTCAACATCTCAGCTATTAAGGGGCCGGAGCTATCCGTCCTTTGCCCCCTATATCCTTTATCACTAATAGTCAATACCCCTGCATTAATCATATATCGGCCTTTTTATTTCTCCTCGTCCTTAGATGCAGCTATTACCTTCTCTGTCAGGTGGGGTGGTACTTCCTCATAGTGAGATTGCTTCATCCAGAAACTGCCTCTGCCTCCTGTCATAGAGGTAAGGTCAAAGGAATATCTCAACACTTCAGCCATAGGCGCCTCAGCCCTTATAATCTGGTATTTTCCCTCGCTGTCCATACCCAACACCTTTCCTCTTCTGCCATTAATGTCTCCTATGACATCTCCCATAACATCATCCGGAACCTTTATCTCCATATTCATAATTGGTTCTAAAAGAATGGGTGTAGCCTCCTGGAATGCCTTTTTAAAACACATAGAGGATGCAATCTTAAATGCCATCTCAGAAGAGTCGACCTCATGGGATTTTCCATCGAAAAACCTGATTTTTATATCTACAGCTTGATAACCTGCGAGAACACCGGTTTTCATGGCCTCTACTATGCCCTTTTCCACAGCCGGCACAAAATTTCTTGGCACATTCATTCCTGTTAGTGCCTCTTGGAATACAAAACCCTCTCCTTTTTTCAACGGAAATATATCAAAATGTACCTCGGCAAACTGTCCCCGTCCTCCGGACTGCTTTTTATGCCTGTAAACAATCCCTTCCTTCTTACTCTTGATAGTCTCCTTGTATGGAACTTTAGGTGTCTTAAGATTTATCGCTACCCCGAATTTTCTTTTTAGTTTATCCCTGGTATTTTCAATGTGGATTTGTCCTGTACCGGATAGGATAATCTCTGCAGTTGATTGATCTCTGTCTAACTTGAGGGTAGGATCTTCCTCTGTCAATCTCAAAAGAGAGGAAAAAACCTTATCCTCATTCTCCTTTTCAGTAGCCGCTACAGCAAAGGAAATAGTTGGTGAGAATGGCTCAGCCGGAATGAAAACTATTGGGTTGTCATCCTTGCAAAATGTATCTCCAGTTGTTGTCTCTTTTAATTTAGCAACAGCCGCAATGTCTCCAGCAACTGCCTCATTAACCTGTCTTTGCTTTTTTCCCTCTATTAATAGTAGCTGGCCTAATTTTTCTTTTACATTTTTTGTAGAATTAAGGATTGTAGTCTCTGAGTTTATCTTCCCAGACATAACCTTAAACATATTAAGCTTGCCGGCAAATGTATCTGCAAAGGTTTTGAAAACAAGTGCTGAGAAAGGGGCCTCATTTGTGGCATCAAATTCTATTTTTTCTTCACTTTCAATTTGGTGGCCCGTTGCCTTTCCTCTTTCAATTGGAAAAGGCATAAATTGATTGATGTTGTCCAAAAGTTGTGAAATGCCTATGTTAAGAACAGCTGAACAAGGGATGACAGGCACAATAATGCCAGATTTCACACCCTCTATAAGGGTATCTTCTACCTCCTTTGGTGTAATCTCCTGTCCATCAAGGTATTTTTCCATAATATCATCATTCGCCTCAACAATGTTTTCCATAATCTTCTCATGCCATTTATCTACTATCTCTTTCATTGAGGCAGGTATATCTTCATCTTCAAATGATTCTGAGCCATCACCTTTATATATATGGGCCTTTAATCGTATCAAATTTACCAGGCCTTTAAATTCATTTTCCGCCCCAACCGGGAGATATATCGGTGTTACTTTTATAGAAAAAATATCTTCAATTTCATCTAAAACCTTATAAAAATCAGATCTTTCCCTGTCCAGCTTATTAATAAGCACGATGCGGGAAAGACCGTACTCTGATGAAAAACCCCATACCTTCTCAGTTCCCACCTTTACGCCGTCTACTGCGTCAACAATAACAATGGCACCTTCTGCAGCCTGGAGACTTGTCTTGGCATCAGAGAGAAAATCATTCTCGCCAGGTGTATCTATAATATTAAATCGCTTATTTTTCCAGTTATATGGGCAGAAGGATGTTCCAAGGGTGACCTTTCGTTTGATCTCTTCAGGCTCAAAATCCATAGTAGAGGAACCATCATCTACTTTCCCCAATCTGTTAATCACCTTACTATCGTAAAGAATGACCTCTGCAAGTGATGTTTTTCCACAGCCACTATGACCTACCAGCCCTATATTTCTCATTTGATCAATTTTTTGTGCCATATGTTCTCCTCAATTAATTAAAAATGAATATTAAAACTTGTTGCTATTATTTAATGGGGTTAACAAGTACACCCTGTAAAATGCTGTCCAAATTTTAAAGCTTTATAAAGATCCTTGTTTTAACGCTATAGGTCATTATAATAAAAAGTAAAATCTAAATGAGCATTGACTAAATTACCGTAATTGATAAAAATGTCAAGATAAGAATGGCAGAAAATGCAAACTAATCATCCGGCCTCCAATGTTGACAGCTATAGGCTTAGTGTTTAGAATAAAATTGGTAAATTAAAAAATCTGTAATGCTTTAGCCATTTGAAGCAAACCTACCCCTTGAGTCTGTAACTGTTTTAATAGAGCTAAAGTTAGAGAAAAATCTGTCTTTTTGTCAATGAGAAAGGAGAAAAAATGACATATACAATAGCTATGGCCGGAAAGGGAGGAACTGGCAAAACCACTGTTGCAGGATTCTTAATTAAATATCTGGTCAAAAAAGGCAAAATACCTGTATTAGCAGTTGATGCAGATGCAAACGCAAACCTTAATGAAGTGCTTGGTGTTCCCATAAAAGAGACGTTAGGAACAGGGCGAGAAGAAATGAAAGACGGGATAGTTAAACAGGGAATGACCAAGCAGGTTTTTATGGAAATCAAATTAGCCGAGGCGATTGTAGAAGGAGAAGGCTTTGACTTAATCGCTATGGGAAGACCAGAAGGCGCCGGCTGCTACTGTGCTGCTAATAGTTTATTAACTATGTATTTAGGCCAGCTTATTGATAATTATCCTTACATGGTGATGGATAACGAGGCCGGTATGGAGCATATCAGCAGGTTGACAACAAATAATATTGATATCCTTCTCACTGTTGCCGATTCATCTATAAGGGGCATTGAGACCACTTTCCGTATTAATAAATTAGTAGATGAATTAAAGGTCAAGGCAAAGAAAAAATACTTAATAATAAATCAGGCCCGTGACGGGTTAAATGACTCACTAAAAAAAGCAGTAGACAAGTTTGAACTGAATTTAGCTGGTATTATACCGAAAGACGATGATCTTTATGATTTTGACATGAAGGGTAATCCAACATCTTCGTTGCCGGATGACAATCCTGCTATGTCTGCAGCATGGCGTATTTTTGATAAGATAATAGAAAAACCTTAGACATAAACCCCTTTCTAAAAACAGAAATAGCAGGATAAGGGAAAACATAAAGTAACTGTTCACAAATCACTACCCTGATATAGCGGCAATGGTATTTAATTAGATTATTATCATTGATTTTGTCCATTATTTCTGATAATTTTCATATCTGTAATGTATTGACCAATGACAAAAAATGCCTACCCTTAAAACGCAAGAAACTATGAGTATCAAGAATAGATATTCTTCCCTATTTTAATACAGGAGCAATAGTAATGAAAAAAGGGAAGGAGATGGGTAAAACACCATCTAATCATCCTATGAAAAAAGAGATATGGGGGGTAATTTTTCTTCTTATAACCGTTGTGTTTGGGGTAAGTCTATTATCTTATTACCCGCAGGACCCCCTTTTATGGGAAACAGGACAAAAGATTGTTGATGAACGTAACATGTTTGGGTCTGTTGGGGCTAACCTGGCAGGCCTCCTTTTCCTTGTTTGCGGTTTTTCCTCTTTTTGGCTTATAATTAGTTGTCTTTTTTTATCCTTCTCTTTTTTCAGGGGTAGACTCCCTTCCAGGATCATTTTAATATTACTAAACATAGGCCTCCTTATGCTATCATTTTCCGCTCTATTATCTCTTTATGCCCCGGATGGAATACATTACAGAGGCGCAATGGTAAGCGGAGGATTAATAGGCGTATATTGTGCGGATATTGGAAAGAAAGTATTTAACTCTTTTGGCGCATATACGCTCTTTTCCGCCGTCTTTGTTATCTCCGCCATGGTAATAACCAAATTTTCATTTGGAAAGTTTTTCAAGGCGCTCTGGCAGACCCTCTTTAATGTAGCCCTTTACATTAAAGAAAAATGGATTAAATACATGGAACGAAAACGACGGACAAAACAAAGGGATAAAATTATAACGAAGGCTACGAAAAGAAAAGAGAAGAGGATGAATATTGTTGAAACCCCTTCAAGGAAATATGCAAAGCCAGTGCAGGAATTTTTTCCTTTCATGAATGTAGAAGGTGATTTTAAGCTTCCTCAATTGGATCTTTTAGATGATCCCCCTCAATCATTTGAAAAAGAGATCCAAAAAGACAGTTTACGGGCCAATGCATTACGTGTGGAAAGTAAACTAAAAGACTTTGGGGTTGATGGTGAGGTAGTCCAGTGATTACAATGTATGAATTCAAGCCTGCACCAGGCGTTAAGATAAGCAAGGTTGCCTCTCTTGCAGATGATCTTGCCCTTAATCTAAGGGCATCAAGCATACGGATTGTAGCGCCGATTCCAGGAAAATCCGCCATAGGAATAGAAATACCTAATAACAAAAGGAAACTTGTCACCTTAAAGGAAATTTTATCCAGCGATACATTTCTAAATTCCCGAAATAGAATAACAATTGCCTTGGGTATGGATATAGTTGGCCAACCGGTTATTACAGATCTTACAAAGATGCCTCATCTCTTGGTTGCCGGCGCAACAGGGACAGGCAAAAGTGTATCGATTAATGCCATGATAAACAGTGTTTTGTTTAAGGCATCTCCGGCAATGGTCCGATTTATAATGATCGATCCAAAAAGGATAGAGCTTGCCCCATACCAGGACATACCTCATTTATTACACCCAGTAGTCACCAATCCAAAAGAGGCGACAAAGGCCCTTGGCTGGGCTGTTGAAGAAATGGAAAGGCGGTACTTCCTTCTTTCTGAGGAAGGTGTAAGAAATATAGATGCATACAACAGAAAGGTGAGAAAAAAACGGGAGCCGGATGCACCTGATGGAGGCAAAGAGAAGGACAGACATCTTCCTTATATTATTATAATAATTGATGAATTGGCAGATTTGATGATGTCTTCGAGCAGAAAGGTTGAGGAATCTGTGACAAGATTGGCCCAGATGGCAAGGGCAGCAGGGATTCATATGATAATTGCAACACAGAGACCCTCTGTAGATGTTTTAACGGGGATTATTAAGGCAAACTTTCCTACAAGAATTTCATTCCAGGTTTCATCCAGAGTGGACTCACGGACTATCCTTGATGTAATGGGTGCCGAGCATCTTTTAGGGGATGGTGACATGTTGTTTTTACCACCAGGCGTTGCAAAGCTTAGCAGGATCCATGGCGCATTTGTATCGGAAGATGAGGTTAGCAGAGTTATATCATTTTTGAAAAACCAGATGAAACCTGAGTATGACGACTCTATAGCCTCTGAAATTAGTGCGGAAGAAGAAACAGAAGAGATAGAAGGTGATAAGGATGAAAGGTATGAAGAGGCAGTGGAATTAGTCTTACAAACCGGACAGGCATCAATTTCAAAGGTGCAGCGTAAACTTAGAGTAGGTTATAATAGGGCTGCCAGGATGATAGAGGCGATGGAAAAAGATGGAATTGTTGGGCCATCTGATGGAAGCAAGCCCAGGGAGGTTTTTAAAAGAGGAGGACAATTTTGAATTTCAAATTGTATATAGTTTTTTTCGTTCTCCTGCTTATTGTGTTGCCTGTAAAATATGCATCACCTGATGACCAGCTTGCAGAAATACTCAATGGTGTTGGTGACAGATATGGGGAAATATCAGGATTAACTGCTGATTACACCAGAGAATCAATTAGTAAAACAATGGCTATGCTGAAAGCAGCAGACAAACATGATCTGGCAAAAGGCAAACTTTTTTTTAGACCTCCAAACTTCCTTCGACTTGAACAGGCTTCCCCGCAGGAGGAACTTCTCCTGACAAACGCAGACACATTGTGGTGGTATATACCCATTAAAAGGGAGGCTTATAAATACCCTGTCAAGAAATTTGGCACGGAGCTTCAACTCCTTAGCAATATTCTTAAGGGGATGAAAGGAATTAAGGATGATTTCCAAATATCCTTAGGACCAGGCAAAGAGGTAAATGCATCGCTTTTAATGCTTAGCCCAAAACAGCCGTCACAAGAAATTGATCACTTGGAAGTAGAAATAGATAAGGAGAATTTTTCCATTAAACAGGTTAGTGTTTACAATAATGTTAGTGGAGTAACTAAATTTCTCTTTAAAAACTGGGAACAGGGAAATAATTTTCATAAGGATTTATTTTCTTTTTCACCCCCTTCAGGAACAAGAGTGATAGAGCAGTGATTGCTTTTTTTAATTGTTAGGTAAAAATTTTTTTATTTAGTAATGAGATATTCATTGCCTGATGGTATTGTCAGGACCAAGAAAACCCTATCTCCGTTTCCGCACGTACAGATATTGTATTTTAAGTCAAACCGAATTAAAAATCTTTCCGTCAAGCATTTTTACCCCCCAAAAAAATTATCCCCCACCCTAAAAAAAATTATT
>CBFDCD010000095.1:0-7696 GCA_965603225.1 uncultured bacterium | reverse complement strand
CCTGATTCATGAGAAACAGTAGTCAAGGAACGTAAATTTTGCGACATAGGGCGTTGCCCTAACACCTCGCCGCTTATTATAAAATCCGCATCTTCTTCCTGCAGCATGGAACCTACTACCTTAAACATAAAGGTATGGCAGTCTATGCAGGGATTCAAACCCTTTCCATAACCATGTTTTGGTTTTAAAAGCACATCTGTATAATTATCCGTAATATCACCAATCTTAAGGGGCAACCCCAGATATTCCGCAGACTTAACAGCCTTCTCAGAGGAGAAAAAGGGGGTTTCAAGAAAAACTCCAATTACATTAACCCCTTGCTCCTCGATAAGCTTAACAGCCAAAATACTGTCGAGACCGCCTGAAAAAAGAGACAAGGCCTTCATAAAAAAACTCCTTTAACATATTTACTAAAGTCTATCAGACAGAGACCATGAAGCAAATAAAAAATTGTCTCAATAAACAACTTCGTTGGAGGCCCTTTGCGAGGTTGTTATTTTTAATTTACCCAATTATTGCATTCAACTAAGTTCCCTTCAAAAAGGTAGGGTATATAAAAAAATTTTATTGCCTAAAATGAATTATAGTAGTAAAAAGTAGAGTTTTACAGTCCAATAATACTAAACAATGAGGGAACAAAAATGAAAAGTTTGTTTTTAAAAAATGGATTCATGCTGATGATACTATCGGCTTTTTTCTTCGCTGTAACTGACATTTTTATAAAATTCATGTCTCCATCCATAGGTATCGTGCAAATAGCCTTTGTTCGATTTGTCCTTGGGGCAATTCTTCTTTGGCCTATGATAATTTCAACTGGGCAATCTCTTAAGGGAAATTCCACTCGGGTTCTTTTAATAAGAGGTTTGACAGGGACAGTAGCCTTCTTTTGCCTCCTTAAATCCATATCCATGATACCCCTTTCCAATGCCATGGTACTCTTCTATACCTTTCCCCTTTTTGCAGCCTTTTTCTCCTTCATCCTCTTTAAAGAAAAATTTAAAATGATAGAAGTTATTTTTATCGTCATTGGTGTAATAGGTATTTACATACTTATTAACCCCAGTTCTAATAGCTATTCCACTGGTCATTTATTTGGGATTCTTGCAGGTTGTTTCGCGGGGCTTACTGTAGTTTTAATTAGAAAATTAAGGCAAGTAAACGGTTCATTAATAATATATTTCTATTTCTGCATTGTAGGAGGATTAATCTCGCTTCCCTTTGTTATAGTAAAATTTTCAGTTCCAAACTATGGTCAAATATTTCTGCTGGCCTCCCTTGCTGTAATTTTCCTCATAGCCCAGCTTCTAATGAATCAGGGTTTTAAATTCTGCAAGGCATCTGAGGGTGGCGTGATTTTAATGTCCGAGATTGTTTTTACAGGGATTGCAGGTGTTATCATGTTTAATGATCTCCTCTCAGGAACTTTCTTGGCAGGCTCGTTTCTTATTATCGCCTCTGGTGTGGGATTAAATTTTATAAATCGCGCTGCCGTTCATTCTGATAACACACCTAAAATATAAGGCAAAATACCTCATGCCTTTCCCGCTTTGGGCTTTGATTTTTATATCTTGTTAACAGGTTGCCGTCATATTGTAATTGTCCACATAAATAAATATTGTTACTATAACTTCAGTAAAGACAGTCTTTCTGGCGTACCTAATATAAGGGAGGAAAGTGAATAACGGTGAAAAAAACACTAAAAAATGATAGAGGTGAATCGAATTCATATAATCTTGAACATCTTTTTAACCCCAAATCAGTGGCAGTGATCGGTGCGTCTTCAGGTTTTGGAAAATGGGGCCAAATGGTTCTCAGCAATATTATAGGCGGTGGTTTCAAGGGAAAGATATTCCCAGTCAATCCAAAGGAAAAGGTAATATGCGGCCTCAAGGCCTATATGAACATCAAGGATGTTCCCTGCGATGTGGATCTTGCCTTTATAACAACCCCGGTCAAGACAGTCCCGCATGTTTTGGAGTCCTGTGCTGAAAAGGGAGTTAAGGGCGCAGTGATTATCACCTCCGGATTTAGCGAGACAGATGAAGCCGGAAAAAACCTTGAGAAAACAATTGTATCCATGTGCCGTGAGAAAAACCTGCCCTTTATCGGTCCAAATACAATGGGCATCATATGCCCTTACTCCAATCTCTTTGCCACAGGCACACATACCCGACCCAGGAAGGGAACCGTGGCCTTTGTTTCTCAATCCGGCAATCTCGGAAACCAGTTAATTTACTGGGCTGAACAGCAGGGTATTGGCATCTCATTATTTGTGGGGTCAGGAAATAATGCCATGCTCACCAGTATAGATTATATGGAATATTTGGAAAATGATAACCACACCAATATTATTATATTATATATCGAGAGCATTCAGGATGGCAGGAAATATCTTGAGACAGCAAAGAGGTTAAATAAAAAAAAGCCGGTCATTGTTTTAAAAGGAGGGCATACAGAGGCAGGGGCTGCTGCTGCTGCGTCCCATACAGGCGCCCTGAGCGGAGAGTCTTCTATAGTGGAGGCGGCATTTCGACAGGCCGGTCTTTTGAGCGTAACCGTTCCATCTGAATTACTTGACCTGTCAGCAGGGTTTTCCTCTTTACCTATCCCTAAAGGAAACAAAGTTGGTATTGTTACCCTTGGAGGGGGTTGGGGTGTTGTGACAAGCGATGAATGCAACAAAAAGGGGCTGGTGCTTCCTGATATTCCTGAAAAAATCATTGAAAAAATAAGCAAATATTTACCTCCATTTTGGAGTAAAAGAAATCCAGTCGACTTAGTTGGCACCAGAGACCTTGAAATACCTATCGTGGCAGTAGAAGAACTCTTAAAATGGGAAGGCATTGATGCAGTAATAAGCCTGGGAATTGTTGGTCGACTCGAACTTATCCGTTCTCTCATTAGATCTACCAGACAGGTAGACCCTTCTATGCCTGCTGCATTCTTGGACAAAATGGATGAATTCAGCCTACAATATGAAAAAAAATATATTGTTAGTATGGTGGAATTAATGGAAAAATATGAAAAACCCGTTGTAGGGGTATCCTTAACCAGTACAGCAGAAGGGACTGTTAGATCTGTGTCTGGGAAAAAATACAGCGGTGTCTTCTATCAAACGCCGGAAAATGCCGTTAACGTGCTTTCAAGGATGGTTGCGTACCATGACTTTACAAAATCGAAATCATCGAATTGATTAATTGCGTTTAACAGTAACATTGGAGATTTTTAATGGCTTATAGTTTTAAATCCCTTGAGGGTTTACAACCCGGAATGGTTGCTTTAGTAGGGATACCATTTGATAAAAATTCATCGTTCTTAAAAGGTACCGCATTGGCGCCTCCAATCATACGTGACACTCTCAACGCCGGTTCTACAAACCTGTGCACGGAAAATGGTATTGACCTAACAAACAATAAACATTTTCATGATATTGGAGACATTGAGCTCTTAAACAGGGAGAATGAACTTGAGATAATAGAACAATATATTGCATACTTGCTTAAACACAAATTGTATGTGCTTTCATTAGGCGGAGACCATGCTATTACATACCCAATAGTAAGGGCATACAAAAAAAGATTTGACAAAATAAACATACTGCACCTCGATGCACACCCTGATCTTTACGATGAGCTTAACGGGAATCGTTATTCCCATGCCTGTCCCTTTGCACGTATTATGGAAGAGAGATTGGCAACTCGGTTAGTTCAGGTTGGAATCAGGACCATGAATCATCATCAGCGAGAACAGGCAGATAGGTTTGGCGTTGAGGTCGTTGATATGCAGGAATGGCAGCGTGGAATTAACCTTAAATTCGATGAACCGCTTTACATTTCACTGGATATGGATGCACTTGATCCTGCCTTTGCACCGGGAGTTTCCCATCATGAGCCAGGAGGCCTGTCAACCAGGGATGTGCTAAAATTAATTAAAGATATAGATACACCGATTATAGGTGCTGATATAGTTGAATTTAATCCAAAACGGGACCTTTTCGATATGACGGCAATGGTAGCAGCAAAGTTTGTAAAAGAGATTGCCGGAAAAATGATTGAGAATAACAACAGAGATACGCAGGAGTTTACGCGCTGATAAACCACGAATTCCTATTGAACGGTTATAGTATTTACAGAAAAGGAGAAAAGATGGATCACAAAGACTGGGTACGAAAAGAATTAGTAAAAGTTGAAAAATCCTTTGGTTTTCAGTATACACCGCAATCAGAGATAGAACGTCGCATGGATAAACTGAGAGACGGCATGGAAAAGATAGGAGTAGATGCCGTTTTAGTTATCCAGAAGATGGACTACTATTACCTTTCCGGCACTACACAGGATGGCATTCTGTTTATGCCCGTCGAAGGAAAGCCATTGCTTATGGTAAGGAGAGAGTTTGAGAGGGCCAGACTGGAATCACCGCTTCAGGACATTGTATCCATTAAATCCCTTCATGATCTACCCTCCATCATAAATAACCATTGGGGAAAACTACCCAAGAATATGGGACTTGAGCTGGATCTGCTCCCGGTTAAGGACTATTTTAGATATCAGGATCTTTTTCCAAATATAAAGTTTTCGGATTTTTCTCAGTTGTTGCGAAAAATAAGGGCGGTTAAATCCCCCTTTGAAATTGAACTCATGAGGGAAGCGGGAAATATAGGGGAAAAAACCTATCTTAAAGGAAGAGAGATCCTTAAGGAGGGGATGACTGAGATTGAGTTTGGAGGTCTTTTAGAGGCTGCTGCAAAAGCACACGGCCATGAGGGGTTAATAAGGGTCAGATCCCTTAACTATGAGGCCTACACATGGCATATACTTAGTGGATGGAGTGGCGGTATTGTCAGCCAGTCAGATTCTCCTATGGGTGGACTGGGGCTTTCACCGGCATTCCCTGTAGGGGCAAGTCTTAAACCTATCAGGGCCTATGAACCTATACTCGTAGATTTCGGTACCTGCTATCAGGGGTATCAGGCCGATGAAACCAGAATGTTTTCAATCGGTACTATGGGGAAAAAATTTACCTCCGCATATAAGGCATGTTGTGAGATCCATGACATGGTTTTAGAAGAGGCCTGTCCAGGTACGGAATGTGATGCAATTTTCAATAAGACCGTTAAATTGGCCAAAAAATTAGGGTACAGTGACAGCTATTTAGGACCTTTAGGGCTTCAGACGCGTTTTGTAGGCCATGGCGTTGGTTTGGAGCTCAATGAGTTTCCATTTTTGGCCAAGGGTCATTTCTATCCTTTAGAGGAGGGTATGACATTTGCCGTAGAACCAAAAATCGTGTTTCCAGGAGAGGGATCGGTAGGCATTGAAAATACTGTTGTTGTTACCGGAAACGGCTGCGAGATAATCACTCCATTAGAGCAGGAAATATTCCAAGTTTAATTTTTTTCTGGTAAGGCGCTACTTTTTTGACAAGCCTAACATATTAAAATTTTCACAGTAAAGGACAGCAGGGTACTGAAACGGCGTTTATTGAATGTTGCGGATGATAAAACTGCCTCTAACAAAGCTCAATACCGATACCAAATCTCCCTGTTTCACCTTTTTTACCCCTGTATGAAAAAAAGTTTTCCTGATTATGGGCAGTGCATATTTGCGCTATTTCCATGTTTTTCTCCAGAATCCCCTCATTAAGGATCTGTCTAAAATTCAAATTCCAAAGGTCTAAATAGCCTGTCCCGTCGCTACATTCATTTTTTATACAACGTGCCGCAGGGTTAAAGGTTGCTTTTACCTTGGATAAAACTTCCGGTCCAACCTTATAACAGCAAGGTCCAATAGCTGGGCCTATCCCTACTATGATATCTTCAGGCAAAGAACCAAATTTCTTCACCATGGTATTTACTGTATTGGCGGCAATAAACTTTAATGTGCCTCTCCACCCTGCATGGGCTGCTCCTATAACCTTCCTGTATGGATCAAAAAAGAGTATAGGCACACAATCCGCGACAAGAATAGTGATGCAAATATTCTTTCGATTAGTTACCATGGCATCTGCGCTGCTGACTGCATTTTTATGACAGGCATGTCCTTTGCCCCTGTGTTTTTCCGAGATTATAGCCACGTTTCCGGAATGGGTCTGTTCGGCAATGGTTATGTTTTTAAAGGCTATACCCAGGGAGGAAACCAGTCTTTTACGGTTACGAATAACGTCGTTGTGCTCATCGCCAACATGGAGACCTAAATTCATTGAATCAAAAGGAGCCCTGCTTACGCCCCCTGGTCGGGTTGATACAAAATGTCTAATCTCTTTGTAATTAGACAGGTTTTGAAAAAATACTATCGTTAATAAACCAATCTTCTGGTCAATCATATTACCATCTCTCTCGTGCTCAACACTATTCCCTGATGTAATGCCCTTGATGTAAACAATAATTACGTCAATTTTTTATATTTGCTGGCTTTATATTTAATAAAATACTTATTGACAGTGAATATGATTTATGTCAATAAAAGCATATATTAGTTACAGCACAACTTTAACCTTGGGAGGTCTTCGCATGAAGTCAATAGAAAAACACAGAACATTACTATATGCAATAGTCACTTTATTTATACTACTTCCTTGCAGTAAATCATATGGTGCGCCGGCAGGCAAGGTTATTATCTTTAATGCAGGCAGTTTAACCATCCCCTTGGCTAAGATGGAAAAGTCGTTTGAGGCACGATACCCCAAGGTAGATATACTACGGGAGGCAGCTGGAAGTCGAAAATGCGCACGAAAAATAACAGACCTTAAAAAACCATGTGATATCATGGCATCGGCCGATTACACGGTAATCGATCAGCTGCTCATTCCCGTATATACAGACTGGAACATCAGATTTGCCACAAACAGGCTGGTGCTCTGCTATACAAATAAAAGTAACTATGCTGAAGAAATCAATGCCCAAAACTGGTATGAAATTCTTCTGAAGAAAGGCGTTGTCTGGGGGCATTCCGATCCCAACCTTGATCCCTGCGGCTATCGATCAGTGATGGTCTTTCAGCTGGCAGAAAAATATTACAAGAAACCGGGGCTTTTCAAGAAACTAATCGCGAACCGCCCAAAGGAAAATATTCGCCCAAAGTCAGTTGAGCTCGTATCGCTGCTTCAGACAGGAAATATGGACTATGCATGGGAGTACCGTTCGGTTGCGGTTCAGCACGAACTCAAATTCATAGAGCTCCCTGACCAGATCAACCTGGGAAACTATAAACATGATGCTTTCTATAAGAATGCCGTTGTAGAGGTCACTGGAAAAAAACCTGGCACCTTTCTTAAGAAAAAGGGGAAATCCTGCACTTACGGAATTACCCTTTTGAAGAACGCCCCTAACACTCAGGCGGCAACTGCCTTTCTGCAGTATATGCTTAATGATCAAGGGGGATTGAAGATCCTTAAGGAAATGGGCCAACCACCCTTTGTTCCCTGCAGGGTTCCAACAGCAGAAATGAAATCACGGCTTCCCAATACACTAAGAAACCTGGTTGAAGTTCGTGAATGATATGAATGAGATAAATCATGAGGCGTGAACCGTTTTTCTGGATTACTATTTCGTGTGGCCTTGTTATCATGGCCTTTATCCTACTCCCCTTGATCCAGATGATGACTGCCCCGTCTGCGGAAATGCTCAAGGAGACCATACAGGATAAAGATGTGCTGCGGTCAATCTGGCTGAGTATTTATACCGCCGGATTGGCCGCCT
>CBFDCD010000094.1:0-7705 GCA_965603225.1 uncultured bacterium | reverse complement strand
CGCTCATGCGCAATTTCTTCTACTGCCTTAATGCCGACATTTTTTACAGCAGCCAGGCCAAAACGAATACTTTCCACGGCAACAGAGAAATCCGCCTGACTCTCATTAATGTCAGGGGGGAGTATGGGTACACTCATATCCTTGCACTCCGCAATATTTTTAATCGTTTTATCCTGATTGCCCATATCCTCTGTTAATAAGGCAGCCATGAATTGTACGGGATAATGGGCCTTAAGGTATGCAGTCCAATAGGCTATCATGGCATAGGCAACAGAGTGGGATTTATTGAAGCCATAGCCTCCAAATTTTTCTATAAGTTCATAAACTCGCCCTGCCTTTGTACGGTCTATATTATTTTTATCTGAACCTTCCAGGAAACGTTTTTTTTGCTTTGCCATCTCTTCAGGCTGCTTTTTGCTAATGGCCTTCCGTAATAAATCCGCCTCTCCGAGGCTATAATTAGCCAATACTTGGGCTATTCGCATTACCTGTTCCTGATAAACAATCACACCGTAGGTCTCCTTCAGAATGCCCTCCAGTTGTGGAAAAGGGTAGGTTATCTCAATTTCACCATGCTTTCTCTTAATGAAATCAGTAACCATGTTGCTTCCAAGAGGGCCGGGACGATAGAGTGCGACTGTTGCCACTATATCTTCAAAGACATTTGGCTTAAGGCTTCTCAAGATTTCCTTCATGCCTGAACTTTCCAGCTGAAATACACCGGTTGTTTTACCCTTGCTTATCAATTCAAAGGTTTTTTCATCCTCTGTGCCTATTTCATCTAAATTAACAGTTTGACCGGTTGTTTCTTTTATGAGGTTTATGGTTCCCTGTATAACAGTCAGGGTTTTTAGACCTAAAAAATCGAATTTAATCAAACCTAATTTGGCCACTTGGTCCATGGTGTACTGGGTCATTACTTCGCCGTTTGGCCCCTTAAATAGTGGTAAATACTCCACCAAGGGCCTATCGGATATGACAATACCAGAGGCATGAGTAGATGCGTGTCTCGTCAATCCTTCCAGGGATTTGCTAATCCGCAGCAGTCTTTTTTCTTCTTCAGTGCCCTCAGTCATTGCCATAAGCCTGGGTTCAGTTTCTATGGCTTCATCTAAGGTGATGTTAATTCCTTCCGGAATAAGTTTGGCAATCCTGTCTGCCTCTGAATAAGACATACCCAAAGCGCGGGCCACATCTCTGATAACTGCCCTGGCCTTCATTTTCCCAAATGTTATTATCTGGGATACATCTTCTCTCCCATATTTTTCACTTACATAATCAATAACCCTGTCCCTGTTCTTTATACAAAAGTCAATATCAATATCAGGCATACTTATTCTGCCAGGGTTTAAAAATCGCTCAAAAATTAGACCATACTTGATGGGATCAATATCAGTAATTTTTAGCGCATAGGCGGCTAAAGAGCCGGCGGCAGAACCCCTTCCAGGGCCAACTGGGATATTTGATTGCCTTGCATAGTCTATAAAATCCGCTACTATTAAAAAATATCCGGGAAACCCCATATCCTTAATAACCTGAAGCTCATAATTTAGACGTTCTTGGTACTCAGTCTTTAATTCTGTTGGCAGCAAACCCTCTAATGATTCCTTTCGGTCTAATCTCTCTTTCAGGCCTTCTCTGGCCTCTTTCTCAAATATTTCCTCAATACTGTTGCTGCTGTCAGACACCTGAAACACAGGGTAGCTATAATGGCCAAAGCTCATTTCATAGTTGCATTTTTTGGCTATGTTAATGGTATTATCAAGGGCCTCGGGAAATGCATCTAAA
Organism: uncultured bacterium; assembly: GCA_965603225.1. Classification (GTDB taxonomy): domain Bacteria; phylum Desulfobacterota; class DSM-4660; order Desulfatiglandales; family B25-G16; genus M55B121. The sequence goes on along the minus strand of CBFDCD010000094.1, from coordinate 5,917 downwards.
TCAGCGGCCATCTGGTCGCCGGTCTTGAAATAAAATTCATCATTAGAAAATTTGAGCCTGTTAGGATCATTAATATTTTTTCCTGTTTGTATGCACAGAAGGGTATCGTGGGCCTCGGCATCATCCTGGTTTAAATAATGGCAGTCATTCGTTGCAACTAATGGTAAAGATAATTCCTGGGCCATATCCTTTAATGATCTGTTAACTGCAATCTGTTTGGTCATTTTATTTGCCATGACCTCTAAGTAAAACCGGTCATGATTAAATATTGATGACAATTCCAGGGCCTTTTGCTTTGCCTCCTCGGCCCTGTCATTCATTAGATTGAAGGGAACATGCCCCTTTAAACAGGCGGAAAGGGCAATAAGTCCGTCATTATACTCCCTTAAGAGCTCCATATCTATTCTTGGGTGATAGTAAAAACCTTCAAGGTTTCCCAACGTAACCAATTTGCTTAAATTTCTGTATCCCGTTTCGTTCATTACGAGCAAAACCAGGTGATAAGCGTTTGGCTGGCCGTCTCGAGAAGGTGACTTATCCTTTCTGCTGTGAGGTGCAACATAGGTCTCACACCCAAATATTGGTTTAATGCCGGCATTCGTGGCCTTCGAAAAAAATTCTATTGAGCCGAACATATTACCGTGATCGGTTACCGCTACTGACCCCATGTTTAGACTGGACGCCTTTTCTAACATTTTATTTATACGGATTGCCCCATCAAGCAAACTGTATTCCGTATGAACGTGCAAATGGACAAAAGGCCTTTGTTCTTTGGCTATGGATTGATTTTTTGTGTTTCTTGACATATGTGTTTGACCAATTTTCTTAAATCATATAAAGTAATTACTATAGCCCTTGCATTTAGTCCTGAACTATAGAGATCATCCTAAACAGGCTATATTAATGAAAATAACCCTCTTTGTTGGCTAATGTAAGGGTCAACCTTTTTCATATGTTATCATAAGGTAAAAAAAGTACACCTTCAAGCATTTTTATGTAAAATTCCTCTACATCCTTATCAAAGTGAAACTTAAGATCGGCGTAATTACCGAAAGCTTACAATGAAAACAGTAAGGTCTTATTCTGCGTTGTTCCGCAGTTTTTTATTGAAATGGTACGTAATTACTAAGGTTCACGGTTAGAGCGCGATGAAGATGGAATGGTTTAAAGATAGTGATGCATGGCAACCGGCACGTGAATTAACTCGAAAAGTGTAAGCCGGGACTTGCAAAGGATTACTGGCTGAAGAGATAGATACAAAAAGCCGCGTAATCATCGATGCATAATAGTGCCAAAGGTTTCGATTTCGGGACGAATGCACAGTGTATCCGGTTCGTGCGATACGCCAAGCGGTCGTGCACGGAAATCAAAAATGAAATCTATGTTGCCTTGGATGAAGGGTACATATCACCCAACCAATTCAAACCTGCCCGCCATCCGGGGATGTATACGAGCAGGCCGGACGAACAAATGACTAAGTCATTGCGTATCATTAATGATGTTATTAATAATAATTACGCCTAAAAATTTGGCAAGCATTGTTTTCGTTTAAGGGAAATTTCAGGACAGGGATTAGACGATGGATACAAAAGCAACTCCTTTGGCTACCAGAATGAGACCGGAGATTATTGAAGAGGTAGTTGGTCAAGATCATATCCTTGGTCCAACAAGGATATTGCGAAAGGCCCTTGACACAGGTAGGCTTTTTTCTATGCTATTTTGGGGCCCACCAGGATCGGGAAAAACAACAATTGCGAGATTGATTGCCCAGCACACTGAAAGCCCTTTTCAGACTTTCTCCGCAGTAATCTCTGGCGTGAAGGAACTAAGAGAAATAATTAGTACGGCAAAAAAGAGCTATCGATATGAACTAAAGCCAACTATTCTTTTTGTAGATGAAATTCATCGCTTTAACAAGGCGCAACAGGATGCCTTTCTCCCCCATGTAGAAAGCGGTCTTATTATTCTCATTGGCGCTACCACACAAAACCCATCATTTGAAATCATCTCACCTCTCCTATCAAGGGTGAGGGTTATGACCCTGAACCCTATAGGCCCTAAAGACATGAAAATCATCTTAAGAAGGGCGGTTAAAGATGAATTGAAAGGGCTGGGAGATATGAATGTAAAAGTGCAGGAAGATGCCTTGAAATATATCATAAATTTATCCCATGGAGATGCAAGGGCAGCTCTAAACTCCTTGGAGTCAGCCGTATATTTTACTCAAACGAATGAAAAAAATGAAAAGATCTTGGACGTTTCCAGGGTAGCCCTGGCCTTGAATAAAAGACCCCTTATTTATGACAAAAACGGAGAGGAGCATTATAATCTTATTTCAGCACTTCATAAAAGTATGCGGGGAGGTGATCCCCAGGCATCCATCTACTGGCTTTACAGAATGCTGGAGGCCGGCGAAGACCCACTCTTTATTGGGAGGAGACTTATCAGGTTTGCCTCAGAGGATATCGGTCTTGCAGACCCTAAGGCCCTTGAAGTAGCCCTCACTTCCTACAACGCATGGGAAAAGGTAGGCCCTCCGGAGGCTAAACTTTGCCTTGCCCAGGCAGTCGTCTATTTAAGTATTGCACCAAAGAGTAATGCCCTTTATCTGGCAGAAAATTACGTGAAAAAAGAGATTGAAAAATCAGGCGCCCAACCCGTACCGTTATATTTAAGGAATGCACCTACAAAGATGATGAAGGAAATGGGCTATTCAAAGGGCTACATTTACCCCCATAATTATCCAGATGAAGAGGTAAGGCAGGAGTATCTTCCTGAAAAAATAAGGGGAAAAGTATTTTACCAACCATCTGATAGGGGATTTGAGATAGATATAAGAAAGGTAATGACGGAAAAAAAGATACAGGCTAAAGAGAAGGCCTTTACAAAAGGCAAAGAAACCGCTTGATAAATATTGTTCGTAAGACTATTTTCACAATGTCTGTTCATAAGGGTTTTGATGTCTTTCGCAAATGAACCCGATGTCTCTCTCAAGGGCAATAAGGAAAAGAAACTTTTTGTGTAATGGCCCAATAGAAAATCGCAGGAGGCTTTTTATCTACCTTTTACTTAGAGGGAGCTTAAGAACACCCCATTACCGTTAAGACAATATGGGCTACGCAAGAGCTTCCGAATCAACCAGCATATTCAATGATCACTTAATTACATTGCACGAAAGTCTTTGTCTCCGAGGCGGCGACCAGGACCGGCCTAATTACTTTAAGGACACTTTCACGGTTATTCCAAGAAAAGCGTTATAAGGAATCACCCCTGGCTGAGGGAATAATAGTCTAAACCAAAAAGACATTGATGGCGTGCTCTGATAATTGAAAGACCCTTGATAGGCGCTTTAAATTTCAATTTTCAGCATTAATAGCCGTTCCCCTACAGGCATTTTTACAAAAATTTTAGTGCAAAGGAGAAATTATTTAATGAAACTAACAGGTGATAACTGCGCGGTATTTGGCATTATAAAGGAAGACAATTGTGCTGATGATATCTACAAAGGCCTTGACTTTCTTCAACACAGAGGTCAGCAGTTCTGTGGCATTGCAACGTTTGATGGAAACAGGATATTTCTTATAACCCATTATGGTCAGGTTAGGAACACCTTTAACACTCAAGAATTAGACGGCTTTAAGGGCAACATGGGGATAGGTCATGTAAGTTTAAAGGAGAGACAGCCTATGATGTGGCAAGGGGGTGTAGGGGAAATAGCAGTTGCATTCAGCGGTAATATTATAAATAACAAAGATTTACTCAAAGAGATGAAGGACAGGGGAGAGGCCTTTTACCACGGGTTGGACATTGAAATTATCTCTAAACTTATCATGAAGGAGAAAAATATTGTTACAGGGATATCAAAACTATCTGAAAAAATAAAAGGCGCTTACTCTCTTGTTGTTTTAACACATGAGGGAATTTATGCCGCCAGGGATATATATGGATTCAGGCCCCTTATGTTAGGAGAGAAATCAGGGACATTTATCGTAAGCTCTGAGTCAAGGGCTGTTCAAGATATTGGAATAAATAAGTTTAGAGATGTAATGCCAGGGGAAATTGTTTTTATGTCTCAAGAGGGATTTAAGACAGAAAAACAACTCGAAAGCCCAAGAAGAGCCCACTGCGCCTTTGAGTGGGCATACACCGCCAGCATGGACAGCAAGATTGATGGGCTATATGTTCAGGAGGCGAGAAATAACTTGGGAAAAAGACTGGCCGAGAGGGATAGGGAAGAAGGGTGCGTAAAGGCAGACCTTGTTGCGCCTGTACCGATGTCAGGTATAGGCAATGCACTTGGTTATCACATGTTTTCAGGACTACCCTACCAGGAGGTTTTTCTTTACAATAGATATGCAGACAGAAGCTACACACAGTTAACCCAGGAGGCCAGGGAAAGAATGGCCCAAAGCAAGCTATCTGTTTTAAAATACGCAACAATGGGCAAGAGTATTGTCCTCTGTGATGACTCGATAGTGAGGGGAACACAGATAAAAAACAAGGTTAGGGACCTGAAAAATGCCGGCGCCAAAGAGGTGCATGTAAGGATTGGATGCCCACCCCTGATGTATCCTTGTGATTTTGGTATATCAACGAGGACCTATAAAGAGTTGGTAGCAAGAGAATATCTTGCCGAGGGAGATATTACTACATTGGATCAACTCAGGGGATTAGAGTCCTGGATAGCTGAGAAGATTGGCGCTGATTCCGTAAAGTATAACAGCCTCGAAGCGTTTGTTGGTGCATTGAATATGCCAAGGGGCAGTCTCTGCTTAAAATGCTGGGACGGTAAATGGCCTATGGATAAACATAAGGGATAAGCGCTTGAAATCAGGAAATTTTATTCATTAATTCAAAAACAGTAGCTATCTGGTGGATGCTATTTCTTCTTATGGCAGGTTGCAAAAAGACCTTTTTCTCATTTTAGTGAGCGCTGAAAAAGCAATGAAGATCAAAGCACATGAAACTTTGAATCTGATACATTAACGTAATACCTTACAAAGACTATTCACATGAACCGCATTTTAGGTATAATTTCTAATGTACCCCTTTTTAAGGGGCTGTCCGAGGATCAATTGATCGCCTTGTCTAACATAGCAGTGGAAAAATATTTTATTAAGGGAAAAACAATCTTTTTAGAGGGCAGTGAAGGGAAGGGTTTTTTTATCGTATACTCCGGTCTTGTGAAAATGTACAAAACCTCTAAAGAAGGAAAGGAGAAAATCTTAGAGGTTATAAAACCATATGAAATTTTTGCACCTGTCCCGGTATTTTCCGGAGAAACATATCCTGCAAGTGCTGAGGCAATGAAATCCGCAAAAGTTATATTTTTTTCTCGTGATAATTTTCTTCGTTTGGTAAGCAAATATCCTGAAATCGCCCTCAATATGCTGGCAGCCGTTTCAGACCGTCTGCGTCGATTTACCGTACAAATAGAAAACCTCTCCCTGAAAGAAACCCCAAGCCGACTGGCAGCCTATTTCCTTCATATTTTAAGTGAAAAAAGCGCGGACAACTCGTTTACCCTGGAGATACCAAAAGGCCAACTCGCAAGCCTGCTCGGGACTATCCCAGAGACACTCTCCAGAATCCTTGCAAAAATGCGAGAAACAGGAATCATAGAGCAAAATGGTAAGAATATTAAAATTATTGACAGAGACTCACTGAAAGAACTTGCAAAGGGGGCCAAACTGTTTAAATAATTTATATATGCCTTTATAAAACATAAGCGTAACTTTATCCTTCCCTGCCAAACATTTTCTCTCCATAAAAAGGCACTGTTTTAATATTGATGCTCCCGTAAAAAGTCTTTCACTCTCTCATGATGCCCATTTTGGGATTCATGAAATACTTCGCTAAATTCCAAAAACTCGGCCTAAGGGCCTCAAATTTACCCGCCGTATTTTTGGAGGGCAGT
>CBFDCD010000093.1:0-7766 GCA_965603225.1 uncultured bacterium | reverse complement strand
ATATCCGTAACCACTCAGATAGTATTTTTATTTGTCAATCCCGTGATATTATTTTTTAAGGCCTTCGATCTTGTCAAACTATAAAGGCAAATGTCAGCCATAACAATCTGCTTACTTATTCGCTTGGCGCCTGGTATAATAAAAAGGTTCCTTAAGGCAGATTATAAATCTATTTAGGCTGCCACTTTTGTTTTCTTGGAATCATATTTTCCGGGACTATCACGCCCTTATTTGCCCCTTTCACACCTTCTTCTACGTCTTTCTCAAGCAAAAAGAGATCCTTATTTCCGTGACATGCATTACAACTCGAGTTCTGAGGCGTCTTTCTCAAAATATTGTGAGGAGTTGCAAATTTCCAGGTAGGCAGTTTATCGAAATTACTAAGCCCGTTTTTTACATAAAAATCGAATGTTTTTTTATCAACAGGTGCATGCCTTAAAACTGCAAATTTTTCCGGCCTTTTGTCGGACTTTAATGGATTAAGGCCAATCTTAAAATCAAGCCATGAACTCTTTGTTTTAAAGAAATTATTTCCATGCTCATCATCAGCCACATGGCATGAGGAGCAATTCTTGTATGTCTGGGAGTGACAAACCTGACACGTTGCCTTATCCTTATGGATCCGGTGTGTTACGACATTCTTTGCATTTTTTTCATAAATTTTATCGTGGCAGTCTGAACATTTAGCGCCATTCTCAACTGCATATCTGTGCTCATATTCCTTTCCATCACCGTGCATCTCTTCTCCCGAATGACACTTATCACACTTCATATATTTCGTTTTATGAACATCCGGTTGAGCGCCTTCATTATCTCCAAAATACTCTTTCTGTACTCGGCTACCATGGCATGCAGTGCAAACCTGCTGCATAGGCGGTTTTTTCTGAAATAAATGGCCTTCTAAAAAGCCCCCCTCAACTGATTCAGGCCTACTGATATGGCATTGCCCGCAACTACTATGACAAGCGGAACAATTTTTTTCCATTGCACAGCCTAACTTATTATTCACGAGTGAATTAGCAGTTGCCCTCTGGTCAATTATTAATTTGTAGGGTCTCAGGCTTACATGAAGACTTGTTGGATAATTTTCAGTGATTTCTTCATGACATTCACCGCAGGCCTTTTCTGCATCCGGATAAGTAGGGTCTTTAACAACATCATTATGGGCTGTTTTCCAATCCGGATCATCAGGGTTACCACCATGGCAATCAACACATGCTATCTCTCCATGATTCTCATCCTCTAATAAATCACTGTCAACAAAAATTTTCTCATGCGGGGCCAACGGCTCCACATCGCCACCTCAACCCTCACCTTCTGATTTTACAGCCTTAACAGCCGGTTTATTTTTTGCAATCTCCCTTGTTGCATCTATTAATTTTTTCGCACTGGTATGGCACTTAAAACACTCGCTGTCCTCAGATGCCTTGCTTAAAAAAGGAGTACCTGCAACAAAAATCATGCAGAAAACAACAGAAACTACAATTACCCTCAAGCACTTCATCATAAAAACACCCTCCTTTCTATGTTAAAAACTAACCCGGCAAATACTTATTCATTCTTGGAAAATCATGTACCTACAAAATTTTATATTTTTTAAAGTAGACGTGCCTTTTGCTGATTTTCGATTCATGGGAAACAATTCCACTTACCCTTTATCCGTTCTGTCCTTTTTAGGCAATGGTAATTGATGTAACGAGTTATTGGGCAAATCCTGAAAAAGGCTAATAATAGAAAAAAATTAAACTTTGTAACACTCTGTAATTATAAACTATAGATAACTAAATTTTATTCTTGTCATATAACATACATACAGTCGTATGTCAAAAAATTTTGCACTAAAAATTATAAAATTATTAATTTTTTATGAGACTGGTGAAAGGTTATACTTTTTCATTTTTCTCCAGAGGGTGCTCCTGTCAATATGTAAAAGCCTGGCAGCTTCTTTCATATCCCACTTGCATTGATCCAAAAATTCAAGGATAGTTGCACGCTCACTAACGGCCAGGGGTTTCAAATTATTTTGCAATGAACCCCGGTCTATAAACATAGAGTTTGCAGACCCTTTTGCAACCAGTACCTGGGAGAGGTCGTAATGATGGATAATATTATCCTCACTAAGCACAACAGCATTCTCAATTATATTTTTTAACTCCCGAATATTTCCAGGATAATTATATTTTAGAAGTAATTGCAAGGACATTCTTGAAATATCTACTACCTTCTTGTCCATATCGAGGTTCGAATCATTTAAAAACTTTTCAATAAGTAAGGGAATGTCCGTCTTTCTCTCTCTTAATGGAGGGAGGGTAATCTCTATTACATTGAGCCTGTAATACAAATCACTTCTAAAAAGGTTAACTTCTATCATTCCTCTTATATCCTGGTTTGTAGATGAAATAACCCTTGCATCAACCTTTACAGGCTTAGTAGAACCTAAAGGGAAAAACTCCTTATCATCCAACACCTGGAGAATCTTGCTCTGAAGGGTGATTGGTAAATCTCCTATTTCATCTAAAAATATTGTCCCTCCCTGAGCAAGCTGAAACATCCCGGGTTTGGTCTTTTTAGCATCAGTAAATGCTCCTTCTATGTATCCAAAGAGCTCGGATTCTAAAAGGTGTTCTGGGAGGGCAGCGCAGTTTATCTTTATATATGGCCCTTTAGAGCGATTGGAAAGATTATGAAGGGCCTTGGCAATGAGATCCTTTCCTGTGCCTGTTTCCCCTAAAATTAAAACAGTGGAGAGACTTTCCGCAACAGATGGGATCATTTCAAAGATTTTTCTCATCTTTTCATCCCTTCCTATAATATCCTCAATTTCATAGGATTCTCTGAGCTTTTTTTCCAGGGAAACTTCCCGGTATCTATCCCTGAATGAGCTAACCCCTCCTAATAGATTCCCATCTTCATCTGTTAAAACCGATCCGGTAATGCTAATAGGTATAGGGTGGTTATGCTTGTCTAATATAATTACCTCTCCATGGAATTTATCTTTTTTTGTCTTAATGGCCTCCTTGATATAACAGCCTTCCGGGCAAAGCTCACCCTTGAATACATCATGACAATATTTTCCAATAACATCCTCTTTTGAAAGGCCTGTAATCCCTTCAGCCACTTTGTTAAAAAAGGTAATCCTCCATTCTCTGTCTACGGTAAAAATACCCAAGGAAATACTGTTCAGGATATTTTTGTAATATTTAACAAAATTCTTCTCCATAATAGATCAGCCCCCTTAAAAGTTAAGAATCCATGTGCAGGGTTAAAGCTCATCGTTCCAAAATGCCTTGGTGCGACTTTTGTGTAATTTATTTACGTAGTCATTAAATGTTTTTGCCTAAACTACATGTTCCTGCCATTTTTTGCAAGGCCTTGACAAGGGCCACGTACTCCCTCACCGATAATCCCCAAAAAGAGAGCACCCTCCTCTCCGCAGTCTCTACGAGCCGGAAGCCGGCCTGTAAGCCTTACGTGCTAGAATCGAGGCGGAGGTCCAGTCTCCAGAAAAATCTCCTCCTGTTTACCTTAGGCGAGAAAGATTGTTGTGTAAAGTTCTAAATCTTAGCTCAGACTCCAACCTTAGTGGTATCTGAACAATAAATAGCAGTAACTATCTCTTACCTTGATAATATATGCAGGGCAGGGTCTTTTTCTTCTGCTACCTTTGGGGCACATATCCTCCAGGTCATAGATAGACAGTGTAATAAAAAAAGCATCCTGGAACTTTATTGAAATATCATAGAGAAATTTCTTTCATATATAAACCTGAAACATAGCCTCTGGATCAACTACTGCAGAAAAAAAGCCTCCGTCCAATATTATAATGCGGCTGCACCTCAAGTAAAACCAACGGTTAAAATCGGCAGGCCTTATTTTTCATGAAGACCATTAAATTAGTTACCCTAAAAAAGCTAAATAGTAAACAGCGAACTATTATCATTCTTATATTCAGCATTGTGCATTTACTATTCTTGCCAATAATCCACTGAAGGAAACAACCTCTTTTCCGTATGAGGCAAAAACAGGCTTGCCACATACTCATCCATAAAAGGCAGGTATGTAGAAAGTTCAATATTTGTCATCATCTTTGCTATTTCAACGGTTCGGTTAAATGCATGGCTGGATAAGAGAGCCATACGTGCGCCCATAAGAGAGCTATTGCCGACAAATTTAATCTTCTTAGGATCAATATCCGGCAAAAGGCCTATAGCAATAGCCTTGGGAATATTTAAATAATTCCCAAAACCACCTGCCACAAAAAAAGTGTCTACCTCATCAAAACCCATCCCTACATAATCCACCAGTGATTTAATAGCCGCAAACACCGCCCCTTTTGATCGTATAAGATTACTTATATCTGATTCCTTGATAGTCAGATCCTCTCCAGTCTCCGTTTCATTTGAAAATGCAATAATATATCCCGGCTCATCATCTGTCTCTATCAACCTTTCATGTTTTGTGAAGAGGTTAAAATGTCCTTGCTGATCAATGATTTTATTCCGAACAAGCTCATGGACACAGTCAATCAGCCCTGAACCGCATATGCCTCTTGGCTTTGCCCTGCCAATAGCTTTATATTTAAGTTTATCATTATTTATTTCTATTCTTTCAATGGCCCCTAATGTGGCCCTCATACCACAGCTAATTCCTCCCCCTTCAAATGCTGGTCCTGCAGACGCTGAACAACAAACCAGCCAATCATTATTTCCCATGGCAATCTCCCCGTTTGTTCCAACATCTATCAATATTTTTGTCTCAGGCTTATCGGCCATGCCTGTAGCCAAAACACCGGCCACTATATCACCGCCTACATAGCTTGCCACATCGGCAATTGTTTCCAATACTCCATCTGGATTTATATCTATATTTATTTCGCCGGCTGTTATCTGGGGAAAAATATGAGTAGTTGGGACATAAGGGTCTAATCTGATCGAACACGGAACAAGCCCTAAAAGAAGATGACTCATAGTTGTATTGCCTGCAGCAACAACGGACGTAATATTCTGAATATCTATCCCTTTCTTTTCACACAGGTTCTTAATCAAACTGTTAATATTTTCCACTACAGATTCATGGAGAGGGCTAAGCCCTTTTTCCCTTCCGCATGAAAATACAATTCTCGATATAACATCCTCACCATAATGTGCCTGAAGATTATGGCTTCCCTCCACACCAATTACCCTGCCTGTTTTTAAATGAACCAGCTGGGCCACAACCGTCGTAGTTCCCACATCAACGGCTATACCATAGTTGTTATCACTCGTATCCCCGGGCTCCATCTGTGTTATTCTCCAGATATCACCGTGCTTGACAATAGTGGCTGTTATCTTCCAATTGTTGTTGCGCAATTTATCTGATAAACCCTGAAGACAATGTAATGATATTTCAAAGGAGTTATACCGTAATTTCTTTCTAACGCCCCTAATAACACGGTCAATATCAGAAATATTATCTTCAGATGTAGGCGCTGGGAGCTCCAGGTATATTTTCTGTGCCAAAGGCTCAAAGAAAGAAAGGGGATCAGATGCCACCCTTGCTACAGAAAGCTTCTCTGGCTTACTATAATCAACTATCGGTTCATCAGTCAAAATCTGTTCTTCCTCAATACGTGATTCAGGCGGAATAAATACCTCAAGATCATCAATGACTTCAGTCTGGCATGCCAGGACATATCCGTTTTTTATCTCTTCTTTGCTAAAAAAGCCTATTGTATGCTTATCAGGCTCCACTTTTCCCCTGGTAACCTGGACCTTACATTTTCCACAGGCCCCCTGGCCTCCACATAGACTGTTTACATAAACACCTGCCTTTTTTGCTGCCTCATTTAAATTAGTATTGGCCCCTACTTCAACCTTCTTGCCGTCTGGTATAAATTTAACTTTATAACTGCTCATTAATTGCATTCTCCATATTTATGACAATCATTCATTAGCTTGACCCTTCGCCTCTCTTTCCATCCTGTAGCGTTTTTCGCTTTTTCGGCAAAGTTCCCATATAATGCATGCCTGCCTGTATTTACAAAAAGTACAGGGATCAGTACATGCCTCACAATTATCCAAACATTCTTGACAATACCCAAGGCCCATTTTCTGACAAGTCACTCTGGCCTCCCTATCAGGGTGATAACGACATTTCATACTTTTCAAACTCCTTATGTTAATAATAATTTGTTAACTATTTAGATTCACCTGCGCATAGAGATAAAGAAGCAACATTGCCTGAGCTCAAAGGCCATTCCTATTTACCGGGTAAAAGGGAAGGGTTTAGTTCGTATATAGGTGTCCCAATTATTGATGCCTCTATAAGAGGGCCCAGCTTGGGGCTCATAAAACCAGCTGCTTTGAGCTCTGCTATCAACCCGTCAACTCTGTCGATTAAGGAAAACTCCATGCATGCCTTCTTTATTTGGTTTGCATTTACAATATTGTGCAAAGATTTCTCCATTATAGCTTTCGTCAAATCCGGTATTCGTTTAAAATCAGGGTCTTTTAAGTCCTTAAAAAAATTAAACATGGCATTTTTTACATCCCACTTTCCTGTATCGAGGGAATACGTAACCAGGTATCTTACGATATTTGGCATCTCATAAAGCTCATTGTCCTTAAACAACAATAGCCTGTCTTCCCACCCTGAGCTCTTTTTTGTCCTTACCGGTAAAAGCAACCGCCATTCATCAGTTAGAAGAAGAATCTCTTCGGGATTATCTTTAATAATTCCCTTGATTTTCTTGTATGAAACACTGTCCTCTGTGCACGCGTAAAGGAGAATCTTTGCCAGGTCAGATATCATCTCGTCTTCGCCTACAAAACACAGGGCAGACCTCAAATTATATTCATGTATATTTTCCATTTAATTACCACATACCTTCAAAAATACATTCGCATCTTCCCTGTAGGTGAATTACCAATGGACACTATCAAAACCATTGAGAACCATAAACAGACAATTAAAAACGAAAAAGGAAATCCCGACGTAGCAAAATTTATTGTAACTACTACTTAAATCTACATGATACGTCTGTATTCGTAATCCGTTACTCTATCTCCCTCTGGAGTTTCTTTTCTAATGTCTAACTCCAGGTAAATTCGGTTTCCCTGTCTGAACCCTATTTTTTCAAAAAATGGGAGCTGCATATTGTCAGAGAGGGAAACTATGGTGTAAACAACATCTACATCTAATTTCAAAAACCTCTCTTTATAATCGTCAAATAATCGTCGCGCGATACCTCTATGCTGGTAATCTGGATGCACTCCAACCGTATGTATCCAGCCCATATTTTCAGGCATACCAAACTCTCTTGAACCAATGTCTCCGAGGATAAACCCTATAACCTTACCTTCAATCTCAGCAACAAATGAACCCAAAAAACGTCCTTCATTATTCTTTCTAAGCTCTCTTTCCCAGTAGCTTTTTCTTTTTATACCAAGATTTTTTTCCTCAATCTCAACAATAGAGTCTACATCAGACTTCTCTATACCTCTAATCACTATTTTGGATAAATCAAAGCCATTCATAAACACCCTCCTTTTTTTTGTTTATTTGATCATATACGTGTCGTTTGAAAATTTTTAAAAACATGATTAAGGCAAGTTCAGCCTATCATTTATATTCGGCAATCTCTTACACGGGTTTTTTACGAGACCAACATATTTTATTATCACCATCTCCCTCTATCCCATAAGTTTTATACAAAACCAGTCTATACCACCCTTAGAACATTAATATATTTCAATATACTCCATACATTAATTTAATTGTTAGTTCAA
>CBFDCD010000092.1:0-7855 GCA_965603225.1 uncultured bacterium | reverse complement strand
CTATTAAAATTTATGGGTTTTCTGGACAAAAAAAATCTAAAATGTCCTCACGGGTCTGATATTTTATAAAATTTAAATAATAAAAACCTTATCTCTTGATATTTTTTTCTAAGTAATCTATTAAAGACATGTGGGCGATTAGCTCAGGTGGATAGAGCGTTGGTCTCCGGAACCAGAGGTCGCGAGTTCGAGTCCCGCATCGCCCACCATAAACAAATCGTCTCAAAGTAATTCCTGAAAACAGGATAATATATCTTTACTCTGCCAATTCTGATAATAAAAAACAATTAATAACGAACAAGATATATACTATTAAATAAAAATCAAGATATTATCAATGTTTTATCACGATTTTATATTTGATAAAATCATAGAAAGTAACTATGGCACTACCTTTTAGAAAAAAATTTATTATTTGTGTTATTTTAGGTACGTTATTTTACTTTCTCTTGAGTTATCATATTATCATTATGGGGGAAGGTATAAACTTTCGGTTGCTCAAAAAATCAACCTTCACATTTGAATACACTATATTCTCCACAAAAGGAAAAATTAATAGAAAAATATTAGCCATAGATATTTTAAGAGAGGATGGAATTGGAAACTTGCTCATTGAGGAGGGATTAATGAGCGAAGAAGAACAAGAAATCATCCTTGAAAGATTCAATATAGAATAATAATAAACATTCAGCTCTTCCTTACCTTCAGTATTATACATTCTCGCCGTATCAGCTTAATAACTGACTGCCACAGGCTCCTACCTTGATAGCAGTTACAAGTCAGGAGGGTTTTTGCAGGACTTCTATAATTTGCCAAGTTTTCCCCTCAATTTTAGAATTATGAAATATGAAAATCAACTAATATCTTGTAAGTTGTAAGCGCCGGCATGTTCAATATATCCTTTACCCCAGTATACCTAACTATTTGACTAATATAATTGTTTATAATGTTCATGTCGGAAGCTATAAATGTAAACCATACATTATATTCATGGTTTCTAAGATAATTATGCGTTACCTCTGAATATTTATTAACCTCTTCAATAAATTTGCCAATCTTATCCTCCGGCACCTTAGCAGCACATAGGGTACTTGTAAAACCAAGTTTTTTAGAGCTAAAGCTTCCGCCTATTCGACGTATTATACCGTCCTTTATTAGGCGCTTTATTCGTACAATAATTTCATTTTCAGTGCAGTTTAGCTGATTCCCTAAATATTTATAAGGCCTCTCAGTAATAGGAAAGCCTGATTGCACTTCGTTTAAAAGTTTTTTATCAATATCATCCATATCCGGATCATTAAATTATATTTCATTAAGTATTAAGGTTCACAGGCACCTAAGGCCAAAGGCACAAAGCTGTCTGTCTGTAAGCGGCCGTTGTCCATACAGGTATTGCAACTCGGTTTCCTAATTAAGCTGCTCACCATGTGTTTTATCTCTTGGATTAACCCATAGATCTCATACTATTAATTTTATCAGACAATGAAGGCGCGAAGAAACTCCTATCTAAGCCTGCAATTAACACATAGAAACTGTTACAATTCGCAGAAAATGGATATTTAAGAAATTAAGCTATTATTTTTTGTTTTACTTTTTGCCTATACCACTTTGACCCTGAGCAATTTTTACTTTTATGTTATATGCAGTCCGATTGTATTTCAAACTCATGATGGATTGTACGCACACAATGGTTCCTCAGACAGGTAATCGCCGGTAGCGGCATACGCCCTTGCCCTGCACCCACCACAAACATTAATATATTCACATCGCCCGCACTTCCCTTTATATTTTGAAAAATCACGAAGATCTTTGAATATGGACGAGTTTTTCCAGATGTTTAAAAACGTTGATTTCCTCAAGTCTCCGGAATTTAAATCTAAATAACCACAGGGTTGCACAATTCCTTCATTGGAAATAAAACAGTAAGAAACTCCAGCCATACATCCCCTTGTAACTGCATCAAGGCCATGGGTTTTAACATTTACCTTCCGACCTTTGGCATGTTCCTCTTGTCTTAAAATCCTGTAATAGTGGGGTGCACAGGTGGCTTTTAGCTGAAGAGGGACTTTGTCATGTTGCTGATAAAACCAGTGCAAGGTATCCTCATATTGCTGAGCATCTAATTCCTGATTTACCATATCTTTGGCCCTTCCAGTAGGCACAAGTAAAAATATATGATGGGCAGCGGCCCCAAGGTTGATAGAAAGCTTTAAAATCTCCTCTAACTCAGATAAATTGTGTGTTGTTATGGTAGTGTTGATTTGAAACTCAACATCATGTTCTCTCAGGTATGATATACCTGCATTGGCCATGTCAAAAGCCCCGTCAACTTTTCTGAATGAATCATGGGTTTCCTTTGTTGCCCCATCAAGAGATACGCTTACCCTTTTAATGCCTGATTTCGAAATTTTTTTCGCAATATCAGAGGTAATTAAAGTCCCGTTAGTCCCCATGACCATTCTCAAGCCCTTTTTTGTACCATAATCAGCTAACTCAAATATATCTTCCCTAAGGAGAGGTTCTCCGCCGGTAAGTATTACAATCGGCTCGCCTACCTCCCTTATTTGGTCTAACACCTCTCTTGCCTTGGAAGTATTCAATTCTAAAGGATAATGACCGTATCTTGACGAGGCCCTGCAATGAACACAATTCAGGTTGCACGACCTGGTAACCTCCCAGGCAAGTATCCGCAGAGGATAAACCTTACGAAAGTCTTTATCTTTTTCCTTGTTATATATTTCCATAGTTACCATATACGATTAAAATTTGTGGTAATTGTTAGCAGATAGTAAGAAGTTAAAAACCCAAAGTTAAAAAAATACAGTTCAGGACTGCTGAAATCCAAAGATTTAAGGCATACTTCCTTACCGTCAACCTGTATTTTTGCAATTCATCACTCGTATTCTCAAATGTTTTAAGAGCTATCAGTCAGTTAATAATCTCGCAGCCTCTTTAGCAAAATATGTAAGGATAATATCGGCCCCAGCCCTCTTGATAGATACAAGTATCTCCATCATAACGCTCTCTCCATCTATCCAACCCTTTTGATCAGCTGCCTTTACCATTGCATACTCTCCGCTCACGTTATAGGCCGCCACCGGAAGATTGGTGCTCGCTTTGACCTGATGAATAATATCCAAATACGGCAATGCCGGCTTAACCATTATTATATCAGCCCCCTCTTCCACATCAAAAGTTGCCTCTTTAAGTGCCTCTCTCTTGTTAGCAGGGTCCATCTGATATGTTTTTCTGTCCCCAAACTGAGGCGCTGAATCAGCAGCCTCTCTGAAGGGACCATAAAACGCCGAACCATACTTCACGGCATAAGACAAGATGCCTGTATCCTTATAACCCTCTTTCTCCAGTCTATCTCTAATAGCCCATATTCTGCCGTCCATCATGTCTGAGGGAGCAACAAAATCTGCCCCGGCCCGTGCGTGAGAGAGGGCCACTTCGGCCAGTATCTCAAGGGTAGTGTCATTATCTATGCGGCCGTCCTTAATAATTCCACAATGTCCGTGATCGGTATATTGGCATAGACAAACATCAGTTAAAACAACCAATTCCGGCACATTTTCCTTAATAGCAGCCACAGCCCTTTGAACAATTCCATCCTCTGCATATGCAGGACTTCCAAGTTGGTCTTTCACTTCAGGCAAACCAAAAAGGATAACGCCTGGTATGCCAAGTGACTTTACTTCTTCTGCCTCTTTAAGTAGTTCATCAATTGATAGCCTGTAATTTCCTACCATTGATGGAATAGGTTCCCTTTTTCCCTTTCCATTTATGACAAATATGGGGTAAATAAAATCATCAACCCTTAAAAATGTCTCCCTTACCATTCTCCTTACCCCTGATGTTTGCCTAAGGCGTCTGGGTCTGACTATCATTTTCTGATCTCCTTTAAACGCTTTATTTTTGTATCAGCTCAATCAATAGTGATAACCATTTTTTACCTTAATAACAGTCATTGGGGCAGAAGAAAATCCTCTTGTACCTTTTTATTGAGCTGTTACTTATTTTCCTTAAAACGAAACTATAAAACTGTTGCGTTTTTCACTGACCACAATGAAGTTTATGGCCAAAGTTAAATAAACTGCACTGCTATATGCGCCTGACTTCATAAAGGGAAATAAGGCACTAAATCACGTCTTCCCCGGTTTAATTTGTATTACAGGCCTAATTCTATTCTTTTTCAGCGTGTGTTATCAACTTATTCAAAGAAAAAATGGAAAAATAAAATTTGAAAAACTTTCAAAAAGTATTTTGAGAACAATTCCGGCCTTTTTTGGAAAGTGATTCATGAAATGCAGAGCCTTAAAAATTCCAAACTGATTTATTCACTTAGGCCGGGTTCGCGGTGTGCAGCGAGACTTCTAAATGCCTTTTTCCGGTTTCAAGCTTCCAGCCAGCCCCGGCCTTCGGTTCGTAGACCCTAAGGCTCGAAGAACGTGACTTTCGTGCAATGTAATTAAGAAATCATTAAATATTCTGTATGAGGCTTTTTACTCTTGTCTTTCAAGGCCAGGTCCGGGCTATGGTTTCAAAAAAAGGCCTTTAACAAGCCCATCAAATTCAGTAGTTTTGCAAAAGGCCATTTAATATAACTATTTAAGATGTTCTAATAGTTTATCAAACTTAAAATGGGGATGAACACACATCACAAAGTTGCAGGCGCTTTGCTATAATATTTTTTAATCAGATTGTCTATATATTTTTCCGGGTCTATCACCGCTTCTCTTGTTACAGTAAAGGAATCCTGACCAATCCTATCTTTAATTAATTTAAGTCCATACTCTAACTCACTTACTAAATTAAGACATATATCAACAATTTCTTGGTCTTCCGTGATGGAAACTCTCAATATCTCATCAATGGCACTATCTGCAAAACTGGTGTCAATCTCAAGTTGTGAAAATAGTGTTTCACTCTGCAATCTTATCTCGTTAAACATTTCCTCAAAATCTAAAAAAGCAGAATCAATGTCAGATATATATTTCTGTGTCAACTCGGCAATTAAATCTAATCTATCTCCATATAATATTAAGCCGGACTGCGCCTCAAACTCGGCCTTCTTCTCTGATACGGCACTGACTAACCTTTTCTTTTCATGTGACGCAGCATCTTCAAATCTTTTTTCCATTGTAAGATCCGGCTCACCAGCACCCGAGTCTATCCTTTTTAGCTCTTCCTCAGGATTCTCAATGAGCTCAGGTGTAACCAACAGTTTCTTTATGCCGGTAGACGGAAGACGTTTTTCAAAGATCATAAGGCTTCTTTCAACAGCGCTTACCAAGCCTCTCGCCCCTGTTTTTTCCTGTGATGCTATCTCTGCTAATTCTTCAAGGCCATTATCTTCGAATTGAATATCAATGCCATATGCCCTAAAATCCCTTTTTTTGCTTAGTATAATAGGATTGTTTGGATTTGTTAGAATTTCAACAAAATCCTCTTTTTTTAACTCATCAAGTACAGCAATTACCGGAAGACGACCGATAAACTCCGATTCAAAACCAAATTCAATTAAGTCCTGTGCTCTAACCTCTCTAATTATACCAGCATCTACCTCGGAGGGATGTATGTCTGCCTCAAACCCTATTCCCTGCTGTTTAATCCGCTTCTTAATGATGTCTGCAATCCCTTCAAAGGATCCACTCATAATAATGAGAATATTTTTTGTATTTACTATCTGCTTTTCCCTTTTACCTGTTCTCCGGTAATGCTCAATTGCCTGTATTTGAGATATTGCATCATGGGGAACCTTTAAATCCACATCGGTTTCTTCCATAGGCTTTAAGAGGGCCCTCTGCACACCTGTCCTGGATACATCATGTCCAATAAGATTTTGGCTGGAGGCAATTTTATCTATCTCGTCTACGTAAATAATGCCATTCTCAGCAAGTTTAATATCATCCTTGGCCTCATAAACAAGGTCTCTTACCAGGTCTTCCACATCACCGCCGACATAGCCGGTCTCGCTAAATTTAGTTGCATCACCTTTAACAAATGGAACGCCTATCTTCTGGGCGATTAATTTAATCAGATATGTTTTTCCAACTCCTGTAGGGCCTATCAATAGTACATTGTTTTTAATCATCCCTACGGAAAAAGTATTTTTTTTGTTGGATCTTTTCTTTAATGATTTGATCCGGTTAAAATGAGTACATATTTTTGTAGACAGTATTCCCTTTGCCTGATCTTGCTTGACTACATATCCATCCAAGTAAGAATTTAATTCCTCTGGTTTCATATCAAAAGAGGGACCGCCCTCCCCGTCACTCTTCTTTCCCTTTCCCGTTGTCTTGGCTGGGTCACTCTGAGGATATAGCAAGGGAGATACAATCTTTATCCTGTCACCATATTTTTTGGATAAATAATCGCTAAGCTCCTTTTCCAGCTCTTTTTGGTTAGGAATTCTCTGTTCTTCTTCTTTTTTTATAATATCTTCAGGTTCCATTATTAACTCACCCCATATCCATATATTTCAAATTAAATTACCACTACATTAATTAGTGGCTTGTTTGCATCATTACTTAATATTAATGTTTTCATATCGTTAATTAATAGTAAGTCTATCTCATATAAAAAAGTTAGCCACAAAAAAAACTTTTGCAACCCTATATGTCTCTTCAGGGAGCGAAGCCTTGGGATTATCTGCAAAAGTGTCAGTGTTTGCGCTAAAAGGGAAACTGGCATAAAATCAAGACTGACTTATTTTTTTCAGGATTATCCATCGATATACGTACCCTTTTACCTTTTTTTAGATAGTCTAAGAATCTTCCTTGTTCATCCCGATTATATTTGTGAGCGCTGCTAACTGCACTGTAAATATTTCCTGAATAAAAACCAAGCTCCAAGAAACTGATAATTCCGCCAATTCCATTTAGATCATTATCAAAGGCCTCATAAGCGGCAAAAATCATTGCTCCATTTAAAATAAAGGATATTAATGCATCCTTACCCCTTCCACAATACAAATGGCCTGCCCCAGGTACAACACTAAGAAAACCTGCTACTGTAGGGTTTTTTCTTTTAATGTGATTTTTTTTAGCCAGCCCGTTTAGCGTGTCCTTTACATTATATCTATCCTGATTTTTAAGGGATACCTTCTTAAGGCAGTCTATTGCCTTTTCCCATAAACCCATCTCCATATAAACCCATGCCTTTTCATGGTAGGCCTCATCTATTGTTGCCTGATCCGCGGCAATCGTAATAAGGTTATTCAAATTTGTGAGAGACATGGAATAGGCTTTTTTTAAAAGAAATACCCTGCTGATTTCAATATATGCTTTCAAGGCATAATTTGTATCACGGTAATCCTCTATAATAGAAAATAAGGCATTAATTGCTTGATCATATTGCTCATTCTTCATATATGAGAGGCCTATTTTATACCTTGTGAATTCAATCTTGTCTGATTCAGGGAAAAAATAAACAAATCTCTCGTATTCTCCAATTGCCCTTGTGTAATCACCTGCAGTAAAGCAATGTTCTGCGAATTGGAATTGCAGGCCTTCATCGAGCACAATTTCCGAAGAAGCATATACATGGAAAGATAAAATAGTTATAAAAAAGATAATGAAAGAAAAAGCTATTATCCTCTTTGAGTATGATGTTTTGACTTTTTTCATAAAATCCAAAGATGATGGCCTCGGCCTAAAAACATCAAACAGTCTCTGTTTACCCATAAATGGGATATAAATCCAAAATTGGCAAGACCGTAAAAATTCTTTTGCGAGCGATTTTGGCCGCTTTTTGAAATAGATTCATGGAATACCGAGCGTTAAAGATTTCAAACTGTTTGAGGCCGTTAGGCCGAGTTTTTGAAATTTAGCGAGGTATTTCATGAATCCCA
>CBFDCD010000091.1:0-7859 GCA_965603225.1 uncultured bacterium | reverse complement strand
CTTGGGATCGTATGCCTTGATACGGAGACCACCAATATAAACCCCCTTCTTGCGGAACTGGTAGGCATATCGTTTTGTGTTGAACCTCAAACAGCTTATTATGTACCCCTGGGGCATATAAATAGTGGTGGAGCACCACAGATAAACCTCAATGATGCTCTTTCTGTTTTGAAAGAAATGCTCTGTGACGAAAATATTAAAAAAATAGGGCAGAATATAAAATACGATGCAGAAGTATTGGCGAGATATGATATTGAGCTGGGTGGGTTATTTTTTGACACAATGGTTGCTTCCTATGTTATAAATCCCGCCATTCGACGGCATAATCTGGATAATCTGGCACAGCTCTATCTGGGTTATAAGATGGTCAGTTACAAGGAGGTTACCGCAGACAAAAAGGATAAGAATTTTGCATACGTTGATATTAACAAGGCCAAGGAATATTCATGCGAGGATGTAGAGATAACCATAAAGCTGAAATCAATACTGGAAAACGGACTTAGAGATACTGATAATTATACATTATTCCAGGATTTGGAGATGAGGCTTGTCCCGGTATTGATGGATATGGAGATGGCTGGGGTAAAAATAGATGTTGATTTTTTTAAAGATATGTCTAAAAAATATGCTGATGAGATTGCATTTATTAAGGCTGATATCTACAGACTTGCCGGAGAGGAATTTAACGTAAACTCTCCTCAACAATTAGGCTATATACTGTTTGAAAAGCTAAGGTTACCGGGGAAAAAGAAGACAAGAAAAAAATTGGGATATTCTACAGATGTTGAGGTATTAACGGAACTCGCAAAGATTAACGAGATTCCGTCTTTATTTCTTCGCTACAGGACGATTGCCAAGCTAAAATCAACATATCTTGATGCCCTTGTGAATATAGTTAATAAGGACACAGGGAGGGTTCATACCTCTTATAATCAAACAGTTGCTATAACGGGGAGGCTGAGCAGCAGCAATCCGAATCTTCAGAACATACCAATTAAAAACGAAGAGGGAAGAGAGATAAGAAAGGGTTTTATAGCAGATGAAGGACATTTTCTCTTATCTGCCGATTATTCGCAAATTGAGTTACGTGTGTTTGCCCATTATTCAAATGACCCTGTTTTATTAGAGGCCTTTGAAAGAGAAGAGGATATACATGCAAGAACAGCAACGGAAATATTTGATGTGCATCCGGATATGGTGACGACGGAGATGCGCAGGATGGCCAAGACTATTAATTTTGGTATTATTTATGGGATGGGACCAATCAAGCTCGCCAAAGAACTTGCGATAAACAAAAAAGTGGCACAAGTTTACCTTGACAATTATTACAAAAGGTATAAAGGGGTAAAAGACTTTAAGGAAAAAATCATATCCCAGGCAAAGGAAAATGGATATATAACAACACTTTTGAAAAGAAGAAGATATCTTCCTAATATAGACAGCAATAATGGAAATATACGATCAGAGGCGGAAAGAGCAGCAGTTAATACGCCAATACAGGGAACTGCCGCTGATCTAATTAAGATGGCCATGATAAATATATCTGAAAGATTAAAAACAGATAACCTTATGTCTAAAATGCTCTTGCAGGTTCATGATGAACTGATTTTTGAAATTCCCTATGATGAACTGGATACTGTCAAATCGATTGTAAAAAATGAGATGGAGTACGTTTACCCATTGAGTGTTCCCCTAAAGGTGGATATAAACTGGGGTAAAAACTGGGATGAAGCTCACTAAGGGTGATTTGCTGAATAGTTATAAATTAACAATTAAATAATGCCAGGCATATTAATTCATTTAGCTTGAGGCGATAAAATTGGAAAACTATTACGCTGGGATTGACGCTGGATCGGTGAGTGTGAATGCCGTTGTAATTAACAGCAAAGGGGAATTGATTTACGAAGCCCCTTACAGAAGACATTTTGGAGGGGCCGAGGCATCGGTTTATGATATAGTAAAAGAACTCTATAGTCGCTTTGGGGCGGAAGCAGTAAACGCCCTTGCATTTACTGGGAATCATGGGAGAATAATAAGTGACGGGATAGGAGCCCTTTATGAGTTTGAGTCTATAGCCCAAATTCTTGGGTCTATTTATCTGCAGCCTGATGTGAGGAGCATAATCAGCATGGGCGGACAGGATACAGCATTATATATTCTCAGCCATAACGGTGACGCATGGGAACTTGACGATTTTAACACAAACACACCTTGTGCTTCCGGTACAGGTTCCTTTATTGACCAGCAGGCGGAAAGACTGGCGTCATCCATGTATGGTAAGGGTGCCAATGTTTCTGATACCCACATTTCTAAGATATTAGAGGATTTTATCGCATTAGGGCTTAAGAGTGAAAGCCCTGCCAGGGTAGCATGTCGTTGCACTGTCTTTACAAAATCAGATATGATACACCTCCAGAATAAGGGTGAGACACTGGAGGATATTATAGCAGGTCTCCATATAGGAAATGCGTCTAACTATCTAAGCACTATAGTTTCTAACAGGATATTGCCTAAACCTGTAGTATTTATTGGTGGACTCGCCGCAAATGAACTTCAGGTTCGTGCCTTCAAAAATCACTTTCCCGAACTTGTTGTGCCGCCATATTTTACATCTGTTGGCGCGTTAGGTGTAGCGCTCCATGCAAGAGAATTAAATGTTTCCAATAAACCTGATTTACAAAAGCTTAAATCCATGACTGAAAAGGGAATGTTTTCATTCCCTGCAGCCCCAAGGCTGCGACTGATAAAATCGGATTTTCCAGAAGATAATAAGATAGAAGTGCGGTTAAAAAAACAGGAGCGAACACCAGTATACTTAGGTATTGACATAGGCTCAACAACCACTAAGTATGCCCTCATAACCCAGGATAGGGAAATTATAGATAAAGAATATCGACAGACAATGGGGAAACCTATAGAGGTAATCCAGAGCCTGCTAAGCATATTAAAAGATAGGAACAGGGATAGAATAGAAATAATGGGAGTGGCTACAACAGGTTCTGGAAGAATGGTGGCCGGTGATTTTCTTAATGCAGACCTGATTATTGATGAAATAACGGCCCATGCCCAGGGCGCTGTTGAGATAGAGCCCTCTATAGACACAATCTTTGAGATAGGAGGACAGGATAGCAAGTATATATCTATCGCTAATACCCATCCCCTGGACTTTGACATGAACAAGGTATGTGCCGCTGGGACAGGTAGTTTTCTTCATGAATTGGCAAACAAAAACGGTATCAATATTGTTGAAGAATTTCAGGATATAGCCTTATCCTCAAAAAGGCCCATAAAATTAACGGAACGTTGCACGGTATTTATGGAGTCTGATCTTGTATCATATGCCCAGAAAGGCGCTCAAAAAAATGACCTTATTGCCGGTCTTTGTTATGCCATAGTATATAATTATTTGCACAGGGTAATCGGCAGCAAAAGAATAGGTGACAGAATTATGTTTCTTGGGGGCCCATCCCTTAACAAGGCAATTGTTGCAGCATTTGAGGCAGTATTGGGAAAGGGCCTTTTGATACCAAAACACAGGGAAGTTCTTGGCAGTTTCGGCGCCGCTATAAGTGTTCAGGAACAGATGAAAATTGAAAACAAGAACAAGTCAGTATTTCGGGGTCTGGAAGAATCTATTAACGACAAGTTAAAATACAAGGAGACAGTTTGTCATGCGGATCCCCAGTGCCATAACGAATGTAAATTAAAGATATACAGCTTTAGCGGAAGAAAGAGCATATGGGGTGGCGAATGCGGACGTTACGAGATTAGGGGTAAGTACGGAGAAAAAAAAGAAGATTATTTTAAACTAAGAGATGAAATATGGGAGAGATATCTTAAGGGTCTTTATCATGATTTTGGCGATCTTAAGACCGGAGATACTAAAGACGACAACAGGACCGTCTTTGAAATAGACGGCAGGCCAACCGTTGGTATGCAGAGGGCTATATATAATCATCAGCTCGGTATCTTCTGGATAACATTTTTTGACCACTTAGGCTTCCGCCCTGTATTGACAAGGAAAACAAATGACAGGATTTCCAAATTAGGTATTGAGTCAATGACAACGGAGACATGTTATCCTATCAAGGTATCACATGGTCATGTCAGGGATTTGATAGGAAAGACAAGGCACCTTTTCCTTCCAAATATAATCAATCTCCCGTCTGACTATGAGACGGAAAATAGTTTTTACTGCCCCTTGGTCCAGGGAAATCAGTACATGTTAAAGACTGCATTGGGGTTAAGCGATAAGGATATTTTGAGCCCAACTGTTCATCTACAGTATGATACTGATTTGTTGAGCATTGAATTATTTGACCAAATTGGCCATAACCTTGGAGTAAATACAAAAGAAATAAAGGGTGCATTGGAAAAGGCGTTAAAAAGACAAATGGAATTTGAAGATGAATTGTATAAAAAAGGATCTGAGGTAATATCCTCCCTGAAAAACAGTGAGCCACTAATTGTAGTGAGTGGAAGGGCATATAACCTTTATGATGAAAAACTAAATCTCAGGTTAGGGCAAAATTTATCTAAGATAGGAATGAATGCGCTTCCCATGGACTTTTTCGATGTTCGGGATGTGAGTATGTCCGATTTCTCGAGCATGTACTGGTCTTATGGTACTCAGATGTTAAGAGTGGCTAAGGTAATAAAGAAAAACCATAATTTTTTTGGACTCCATATTTCTAATTTTAGTTGCGGCCCGGATTCTTTTAATGAGCATTTTTACAAATATATCATGAAGGACAAACCATGCCTGATTCTTGAGTTAGATGAGCATAGCGCGGTAGCAGGGGTTATGACAAGGCTGGAGGCATTTAAAAATGTAATACAATCTGTGAGGCATGTTGAAATTTCAGATGACCGAAAAATTAAACTTAGCGCCACAGGGTCTTGAAAGAGATGAAAATCATTGATCAATTGAGGAAGACTGAAGAAACAGATACATTTGATGATATATCTAAGGGTGTAGGCCATTTTGATGTTAAGGGAAAGACATTTCTTATCCCGGAAATGAACAAAATAGGAAGCCACATTATGGCTGGTGTATTTCGGGGGTTTGGAATAAATTCTTTTGTCATGGATACCTATAAAGGTATAGATATGGGAAAAGAGCATACATCCGGTAAGGAGTGTTTTCCCTGCATAGTTACCCTCGGGGATATCCTGCTGTATATGAAGAAGGAAGAGGAGAGACTTGGGGATAGGTTTAACCCTGAGAACTATATGTATTTCATGCCCGAGGCAGGTGGTCCATGCAGATTTGGTATGTATAACAAACTTCATCGCATAGTCCTTGATTCAATTGCAGGTTTAGATAGGCTCAAGATAGCTACCTTGAGCTCAGAGAATTCCTATTCATTAGATGGTTTGATTCCAAAAGAAAAGGTTAGGGATTTTCGAAAGGTCGCCTATCTTTCCGTTGTTATTGGTGATGTATTGGATAGGCTATTGTGGAGGATAAGGCCTTATGAGAAAAAGAAGGGTGAGGCCGATATATTCATAACCAATGCTATGGAGAGGGTGACGGAATCTTTTGCCAGATATTCATCTGGAAAAAATATTTCCAAAATCCTTAATGAATTAGAAGAAATCGTTAAGAAAAGCAAAGAGATTATTGACCCTGGTATACCCAGAAAACCAATTGTGGCGGTGGTTGGGGAAATTTACGTAAGGTCCCATTTCAAGACCAATCAAGATACCATAAGAATGCTCGAAAAATATGGCGCCGAGGCAGTGAACGCCTCTGTTGGTGAATGGATAAACTATACAACCTATGATCAGGCAAGATTGGCAAAAATAGATTTAAAGTTAAACTTTAGAAAATTACGGATAAAAGAGATAAAGGATTCTCTTTTTCGCTACCTGAACTACTCCATTACCCTTTTTTACCAGTATATACAGCAGAGAAAGGTGTTCCGGTTGGTGATGAAGTATATTGACATTCAGGAAGATCATAAGATTGGTCATTTGGAAAAAACCTTGAAAAATACCAATGCCTTTTCCTTTGAGATTGGCACTGAGGCGTGCCTGAGTATACCGGCGGCATTAGAGTATGCCCATAAAGGATTCAATGGAGTTGTAAATATATTCCCCTTTACATGCATGCCAAGCAACCTCACCTCTTCTATAGCTAAACCCCTAATGTCAAAATTGCATACCCCGTACCTTGATGTGTCATATGATGGGTCCTTTCAACCGGGCCGGGAGCCGGCATTGAGAACATTTATGTATCAGGTATATCAACACTTTAAGACAAACGGAAGGGTATAAATGTCATATAAAATGCTAATAAATGCGGTAGAACCGGAAGAATATAGAGTGGCAATCCTGAAAAATGAAGAATTGGATGAATTCTATATTGAGACCTCGATGAAAGAGGAGATAAAGGGAAACATCTATAAGGGAACAGTTGTCAGGGTTGAGCCAAGCCTACAGGCGTCTTTTATTAATTATGGAACAGATAAAAATGGATTTTTAACCTTAGGAGAAATACATCCTGAATATTATGAATCTCAGGGGGTAATGAAGGATTCGAAGACTACTGTTTCTATAGGGAATGCATTAACAAAGGGAAAGGAACTTCTTGTTCAGGTGACTAAAGATATGGGGGGGAGGAAAGGCGCGTATCTCAGTACATATATATCCCTGGCAGGCAGATATCTTGTTTTAACACCAGGGAGACCGAGCGGCGGCGTATCCCAGAAAATTGAAGAGGATGAAGAAAGGCAAAGACTTAAATCCATTATGAACCATCTAAAATTTCCGGATGGAGTTGGATATATAGTAAGAACCGCTGCCTTAGACCAGAAAAAGAAGGTATTAACCCGAGATTTTAACAATCTCTTGAGGATGTGGCAGGATATAAAGCAAAAAACAGAGACATTACCAACACCGTCTATAATTTTCAAGGAGCAAGACTTAGGCCTGAGGACTCTACGGGATCATTTTAGCGCAGATGTTGATGAAGTTTTAGTCGACGACTTAGAGACATGGGCGGAGATAAAAGATTTTATGAGGGTTATCTCTCCGAGGCACATAAGAAGGGTAAAGCTTTATAAGGAAAAAAGACCAATATTCTCTGAATATGGCATTGAAAAACAGATCGAACAGATATACAATAATAGGGTACCATTAAAAAGTGGGGGCTCAATTGTCATAGACTCTACAGAGGCCCTATTTGCAATTGATGTAAATAGCGGTAGATCAATAAGAGCAAAGGGGTTAGAGACTACAGCCTTTAAGACGAATATTGAGGCTGCCAAAGAGATATTAAGACAGTTAAGGCTCAGGGATATAGGCGGGCTTGTAGTAATAGACTTTATTGATATGAAAGAGCAAAAACATCAAAGAGAGCTAATAAGGACTGTGAGAGAGGAGGCCAAAAAAGACAGGGCCAAGATAAGTCTTTCCTATATATCTAAGTTCGGCTTAATGGAACTTAGCAGACAGAGGCTAAGACCGTCTGTAGAGTCAAAGACCTATCAGATATGCGAATACTGCAAGGGCAGGGGAATCGTAAAATCTGTTGAGGCTACGGCGCTGTCTTTCCTCCGACAAATATGGCAGGCGTCATCAAAAGGCGATGTAGACAAGGTAATAGGAACGTTACCAAGTAAGGTGGCTAACTACCTTTTAAATAGGAAAAGGAAGGAACTGTCTGAAATAGAAAAACGTTATGAAATAAGCATAGAGATCCAGGGGGACCCCGAGTTGCCAATCTGGGGAGGTGATCTGGATTTTATTAATAAAAAATTAGCAGAAGATATTTAATATTGTAATGCGCCTGTAGCTCAGTTGGATAGAGCAGCGGACTTCTAATCCGCAGGTCGCAGGTTCGAGTCCTGCCAGGC
>CBFDCD010000090.1:0-7944 GCA_965603225.1 uncultured bacterium | reverse complement strand
GGCCTTACAATAGAGGAGTTGGATGAGTTATTTTCCCTGTTTGTATGGAACCAGGGTGTAGGGCACTTTGCATCAGAGATTGGACCTTCATCGTTGTTTGGTGCTTATATGCTGATAAAAAATCTTGAGAAAAATGGAACATCCCGATCTGAGATTGTCCGGGAGTTGATTGAAAAATTTGGCGAAAAGAATTCTGCAGTAGGGACAGCTTACAGGGCGAAAAAATAATGCCTCATGAGGTTTTTCAGACTGCTTAAAAATACAACTCGGATATGTTTTAGTATCAGTTAAAATGGTTAGGTAGTCAGGGGGCAGCAAAAGACAGAATATTTCAAATAATTATGAAAAAAAACTGTCTTCCACGGGCTTTAGTCATTCTGAAGCCTGCTAACGAAACCCCCTTTATGACTATCTGGTAGACAGGCTAAATATGATACCTGTAAAATGTAGTGTTTTTTATAGCAGCCATTATTAGGAGAAAAAGACATGTCTATTCCAGGTAATCTACTTACAACGGCAATGGGGGTTATGCCCCACAAGGATATAGATCGCGCCCTTGAGATAGCCCAATCCGTTGATGTTCCTTTCTGGCCCCAGCTTCCCCGTTATAGTTACTATGAAGATATGTATGTACAGGTCTCAGAGCATTTTCCAGGTATTTTACTTGATCTTAAAAACAAGACACTCCGTTTTTCTATGGAGAAATTCATCAGTGAACTCGAAGTGACGTTGGAAAACTTTGGAAATCCAGAATATTTTGCCATTAGTGATACCTACTCTGCCGTATACAATCGGTTTTTGAAACTTGATTTATCGGATTGTCCTGCAATCCGTGGTCAGTTGGAAGGCCCAATCAGCTTTGGACTCAGGGTGGTGGACCAGGATGATAGGCCCATACTTTTTGACGATACGATCCGTTCCTTTATGCTGGAATTTATGGCCAAGAAAGTAAATATACAGCTCAGCCAGCTTAAGAAACGTAACAAAAAAGCCTTTATGTTTGTAGATGAGCCGGGCCTTCAGTTTCTCTTCAGCGCCATGTCGGGCTATGGTGATAAAATTGCCAGGGTAGACATGGAAACCTTTTTTTCTATGATTGAAAGGCCCCGTGGAGTCCACCTGTGCGGCAATCCAGATTGGGATTTTCTTCTCAATCAAGACTTAGATGTGTTATCACTTGATGTTTATACAAACGGGGAGATTTTTCCAAACTACGTAAAATCGATTGGAAAATTTTTAGATCATGGGGGGATTATTGTATGGGGTATTGTTCCTACTAACTTTGAGCCGTATGAGAAGGAAAGCATGGCATCCATGGAAAGGAAGCTTGAGAAAATGTGGGAATTTTTACAAAAAAAGGGATTGATTTTGAATTACTCTTAGCCCGGAGCATGCTTTCTCCTGCTACCTGTTGTCTGATTAATCCCGACGGTGAAAAGACAGTAGAAAAGGCCTTCAAAATGATCACCAATCTCTCTGAAAAACTCCGCGAAAAGTACAGGTTGAACTAAGCCGCTTTGTGAAAATATTTCCTGCCCGAATAATCTTTTAACCTTGGATTTTAAACAAAGTGAGGAAAATATATTCAGGTATTGACCGATCTTCCATGTTTATTTATGCCATGTCCTTAACACTATTTTTTCCTTGACAAAGTATTTGTATACAGTATACAAGTTACGTAATTAAAATTTTCAATCCTATGATATTTTCTGCTTAAGGAATTCATAAAATAACTGGTAAACAGATTAAACAAAGGAGGTTTAAATGGAAATATTTAAGGATATGACCATTCTTTCGCTTGAACAGGCCACAATCCTCCCATATCTTACATACAGGCTTGCCCAGGATGGAATGAATGTTATACGAATGGAACATCCTATATACGGCGACCCTAACCGGATGGTAGGGGAAAATTACCTTCAAGAAGAAAGAATGAATACCTATTATCTCTGCATAAACTCAGGGAAAAAGGCAATAACCATTAATTTGGCGGAAGAAAAGGGTAAAGGCATTCTTAAAGAACTTATTACAAAATTAAATGTAGATATCTTTGCTACCAATCAATTACCAAAGAATTATGCAAAGCTTGGCATAGACTATGAGTCATTGAAAGGAATTAAGTCCGATATTATCTGGTTAGGTATGACAGGGTTCGGCCCTGACAGCAATGAAGCAGCATATGAGCCAATACTGGAGGCGAGATCCGGTTTAATGGAGTTGACCGGCGAGAAAGACGGCGACCCCCAGTCACTTGGCATACCCTTAGCTGATATGGGAACGAGCGAGCATGCATACGGACTTTTGATGAAAGCCCTTTTCGAAAGGGAAAAAACAGGCCAGGGTTCCAGGATCGATATATCCATGCTTGAGTCAGCAACGTCCTGGCTCACAGTGGCAATAACATTAACTGCAACATTTAATCAAAAGATAACAAGGCATGGGAACACCCATCAATTCTTCGCCCCTGTATCGGTCTTTAAGACAAAAACCGGTTATGTCTACATGGCAGTCGGCAATGACCGGCAATGGAAGGCAATGGTAAGCCTCCCGCTTTTTAAATCTTTGGATAAACCGGAATATGAGAAAAATGAGGGTAAGATAAATGATGTAGCCAACCTGAACAAGGCTATAAGTAAAATATTGTCTACTGTTACCTCAGAGGAGCTTATAGAACTTTTTAATCAGATCGGACTGCCTGTTAGCAAGATAAATGATATCCCTGCAGTGTTGGAAGATCCTTTAATAAAAAGAAGGCTTCTTAAATCCAAGGACCCTAAATCCGGTCTGGAGCTTACACTTGCACCGCCACCCTGTGTAACGCCATTTCTGAAAGATTCTGAAAATAGCCTAACCTTCCCTCCAAGGTTTGGGGAACATAACAGTGAAATATACTCTAATATCCTCGATTACGCTGAAAATGATTTGACCATGTTCAAGGAAAAAGGGATTATATAGGTTCAGACAGAAATGATTGTAAGGCCTGTTATATGATGGCATGTAAAGAATAGAAATAGTAGCATATTGAGGTTGACTATTAGAAAAATTAATTAAAAGGGGGAACAAAAATGAATAAGTTTGATTATCTAATCCCAACCTCCGTTCAGGAGGCTATCTCCCTTCATGAAAGCTATGGGGAACAATCACATTACATTGCTGGTGGGACCGATGTAATGATCAAAATCAAGCAGGGAAAGATAAGCCCTCAGGTTTTAATTTCCTTAAAGCGCCTTAAAGACCTCGATCATATTATCTATGAAAAAGGGGAATTGAGAATTGGCGCTATGGTTACTCATAGGATGTTGGAGCTCTCTCCGCCCATTAGGAAGGAATTCCCTATTTTGATTGACGCTGTGGAAAATATAGGATCTGTTCAGATTCGAAATGTGGGGACAATTGGAGGAAACATCGTCAATGGAGTTCCATCGGCTGATGGTGCTATTCCTCTTCTAACCCTGGGGGCCCAGGTCAGGAGCATTGGCCCGGAAGGGGAAAGGACTGTGGCCCTTGAAGATTTCTTTATAGGCCCTGGGAAAACCTGCCTTAAGAGTGGTGAAATCCTCTCTGAGTTTATTGTTCCCAAACTTCCTGACCATACAGGAGGGGCCTATTGGAAGCACATGCGCAGAGGAGCTATGGAACTGGCTATTCTTGGAGTGGGCGTTTTGATAAGCTTGGAAAATGATATGAAAACGTGCGCCGAGGCAAGGATCGGCCTGGGGGTTTTAGCTCCAACGCCCATGCGGGCTAAGAGAGCCGAAACCTTCCTTAAGGGAAAAAAGATAGACGAAGAGATACTGAAAGAGGCAGGTAATACTGCTGCCAAAGAATGCAAGGCCAGAGACAGCATCAGGGGGAAGGCCTGGTATAGAAGGGATATGGTGGAGCTCTTCGTACGTAGAATGGCAAAAGTTGCTATGGAAAGGGCAAGTTAGCTAATTGGAGGTGCGTGGATGAAAAATATATCGGTTACTTTTACGTTAAATGGCGATTTGGTAACGGCTGAGGTGCCGCCGAACTGGACACTTTTGAAAACATTGCGCGAATACTTTGAATTGACCGGCCCAAAGGAGGGCTGTGGTGTAGGCGAATGCGGGGCATGCACAGTCATTGTGGACGGGGATGCCATAAACTCGTGCATCTATCCAATACCTGAAGTAGAGGGTAAGTCGGTTACAACCATTGAGGGGGTAGCTGATAAGGATGGAACCCTTCATCCCCTTCAGAAGGCCTTCCTTGAAAATAACGGCGTTCAATGTGGATTTTGTACATCAGGGATGATTATGTCGGCCAAGGCACTTCTGGATGAAAACTCTGAACCAACGGAAGATCAAATCAGAGCAAGCATAGCTGGTAATCTATGTCGATGTACCGGGTATGTTCAGATTGTTGATTCCATAGAGAAGGCTGTAGAAATGATTAAAGAAAAAAAATGATTGTCATAGGAGGAAGTTATGTCCGATCTTCTGTATGTAGGAAAAAATGTTCCCAGGACTATAGAGGTTGATAAGGTAACCGGCAGGGCTATCTATATCAATGATCTAAAACGACCGGGGATGCTTTACGGGAAGATACTTTACAGCAAATATGCCCATGCAAAAATTAAAAATGTCGACATCTCCAAGGCAGAAAAACTACCTGGGGTAAGGGCTGTCTTGAGCGGCTACAATATCCCGGATGTAAGGGTTGGGTTCTTGAAGGATCAAACAGTGCTTAAGAAGGGTATGGTTCGTCAGTTTAGAGATGAGGTTGCAGCAGTTGCTGCAATCAGTGAGGAAATAGCAGAAGAGGCCTTAGGTTTAATTGAGGTAGAGTATGAAGAACTACCGGCTGTTTTTGATCCGATTGAGGCGATGAAAGAGGGGGCAACCCTTGTTCACGAGGTAGATGTGAGAGGTAAACCTGTCACAAGTAATATAATACCTTTGCCATGGAAATTTCAGGCTGGCGATATCGAGCAAGGACGAGTGGATTCAGCATACGTGGTAAAAGACAGTCTAACTACTACCTGGGTTAATCAGTGCTGTATGGGGACAAGCGGGTGCGTAGCCGAGTTTGATATGAATAATAACCTTACCCTCCATAATCAGACAAATGTTCCTTTTTTGGATAAACAGAGGATTATGGAATACTTTGCCGGCATTGGCCTTAAAGGAAAGAATGTAAGGGTTGTGAACGTTATTGTAGGAGGGAGTTTCGGAACTAAACTGGATACGGATATTTACGAATTTATAAGCATACAACTTGCCCTTAAAACCAAAAAACCCGTAAAGGTGCTGTTTAACAGGGAGGAAGAATTCCGGACATTGCCGCCAAGACAGCCTGCACGATTTACCATAGAGCAAGGATGTGACAAGGAGGGAAAACTTACCTTTAGAAAGTCTGAGGCTATACTGGACAATGGGGCCTATACCTCCTGGGGCGTTACTACCCCGTCTGTTATGATGATGCCCATGTCTTCTCTTTATCGTGTGCCTAACGTCTCTTTTAAGGCTACCTGCGTCTATACTAACAATATCTACTGCCAGGCCATGAGGGGTTACGGGAATCCCCAGGCTACATTTGCCGTGGAAGTCTCGATGGACAGGCTGGCGGAAAAGGCCGGCATTGATCCAGCGGAACTAAGACTCATAAACTCTAATCAATCAGGCGATATAACGCCAATGAGGCTTAAAATAACCTCATGTGGATTGGAAGAATGCATAAATTCCGTAAAGAAAAAACTCGATTGGGGTGGTACGAAGAAAAAACAGAAGAGTAGGGGCGTTGGAATGGCATCCCTTATTCATGTTGCCGGCGGTGCAAGGGTATACTTATCTGATGGTCATGGTATGATGATTAAGATTGATCAGAATGGGCATGTAGATGTGCTGGAGAGCGGAACTGATCAGGGCCAGGGATCTCCAACAGTGATTTCTCAAATCATTGCGGAGGCGCTGGGCTTTAAACCCGAGGATATTTCCTTGACCTTTGGAGATACAGGTTTGTGCCTATGGGACGCAGGAACACATGCAAGTCGTCACACATTTATGGCTGGAAATGCCGCAATAAGGGCCTGTGAGAAGGCAAAGAGGCAAATTTTAGAGATTGCTGTGGAAAAAATACCCGGACTCATTAAGGGTAATTTTAAGCGCAAAAAAAGAAAAGACCCGGATTTTGTCGAGCCTGACCTTGATTACAACCTGATATCAGACCCTGAGAAGCTGGATATAAAAGACCGAATGGTTTTCCCGAAAGCTACGCCTGACCATCCTTACTTCAAGTTTGAGGTCAGCGATATTCTGAGGAGCGGGCTTCATGTAGGGGTAGGAGAAAGCAAGGTAGTGGTAGCCGATGCATTCTATGATCCACCTACAGAGACACTGGATAGGGAAATGAAGGGAAATTTATCTCTCACCTATGCATTTGGCGCTACCGGCGTTGAGGTTGAGGTGGATGAGGAAACCGGAAAAATTACAATCCTCAATCTCTTTGCTGCCCACGATGTGGGAAAGGCAATAAACCCGACCCTTGTAAAGGGTCAAATATACGGCGCGGCTTATATGGGAGCGGGCTACGCCCTTACAGAAGAGATGTTGGTGGAAAATGGAAGGGTTATGAACCCTAACTTTCGTGATTATAAAATGCTTACCGCCAAAGATATCATGCCGGTGGACCCGATTTTGATTGAAACGGACGAAAAGGATGGACCATTTGGGGCAAAGGGGATAGGTGAACCCGGACTTGTTCCCACTGCGCCGGCTATTGCAAATGCTATCTATGATGCCATAGGGGTAAGGATAAACGATCTTCCTATAACACCTGAAAAGATAATTACCGCACTGAAGGAAAAAAAGAAGCAGCATTCGAGTGGTTGAACATTGAATAATCAAGATATATTTTCGTTAAACAAAACCGTGGGACTATTTTTTGAGTCCTGCGGTTTTTTTTGGAAAATAAATGGACCTCAATCAATTAAAAATATTTTGTGCCGTTGTTGAACGTAAGAGTTTTTCAAGGGCAAGCGAGGCGATTTTTTTAAGCCAGCCAACTGTTAGCTTTCAGATTAAATCACTGGAGGATGAGTTGGGGACCATGCTTTTGGATCGTCGAGGGCGGGGAGTAACCGTCACCAGAAGCGGAAAGGAATTGTACAAATATGCCCGGAGAATCCTTCAATTATCTAACGAGGCAATACAGTCTATTGAGCAGCTGAAAGGATTGATTAAAGGGGAATTGGCCATAGGGGCAAGCAACGTTCCAGGAGAATACATACTCCCTAAAATGTTGACTGAATTTAAAAAAATTCACAACGGCATAGATATAAGTCTTTTTATAGGTGACAGCAAGGACATTGTTGAAAAGGTGTTAGGCGATGAAGTTGAATTAGGGGTAGTTGGCACAAAAGAAAAGGAAGACAACAGATTGATCTATGACAGTTTCACCACTGACAGGCTTGTGTTGGTGTGCCCTGCAACATGTAGCTGGTTTAAGCATGATGTTACAACAGTAAAAGAATTAAAAAATGTACCGTTTGTATTGCGTGAGGGAGGATCAGGCACAAGGGCCACTGTAAAGATTAAGTTACAGACAATAGGCATAAAAGAGAATGACCTTGACGTTGTAATGAGGCTGGGAAGCACATCCGCAATAAAAAAGGCAGTGGAAAGCGGTGCTGGTGTCTCACTAATCTCTGAAAGGTCAATAGAAAATGAAATAAAGGCAGGGTCGCTTAAAAAAATCCCCATTAAAGACATAGAGTTTGTGAGAGAATTCTTTATCATATATAAGCGACAGAAATCTCATTCTCCGGCAACACAATCTCTTTTACAATTTTTAGAAGATAAAAAGAATTAACAAAATCTACCACTGAACTCTTTCAAGTTTACAATATAGTAACCGGGGGTTACCTATTCAATTTACTGTTCCAGTTGAATTCCCGCGATGTAACGGTGTCTTCCATCCTGC
>CBFDCD010000089.1:0-8032 GCA_965603225.1 uncultured bacterium | reverse complement strand
GAGTTTGATGGGGGAAGGCGGAAGAGGGTGTTGGTAAAAATCATCGGGGAGTAATTATAGATTATAGATTAGGGGTGTTTATTATGACGGAAACTGAAAAAATTAATTTTGAACAAATTTTTACTAAAACGATTAGGAATGAAGAGTTGACAGAAAAGGCGCTAAATTATCTGCATATTGAAAAAAAGATTGAAAAAGCAGTTATTTATAATGAGCTTTTTCCAAAGAAGCTGATTGGCTATTGCCCTGAAAAGAAATCACTTGCCTTTGCACTTGTTAGGGGATTTCTTACAGTAGGTATCCAGTATATTGCAATGGAGGAAATCAAGATAAACGGCCAGGTGATAAAAGAGGGGCAAGAGTTTTTTCATGAAGGGAGCGATCTTGAAACAGGCATTTTTAACCTTCAGAGAAATTTTAAGGAAGTAATTATTACCTCCGGAATACTGGATCTTTTAAGCGCAGATTGTGGAGGTGTTTCTTTGCCGAGTCTAAAAAACCTGAATCAGTTAAAGTTATTTTTAGATATAGATACAAGGATTTGCTTTAAGAAAATAAAGGGAAGAGAAGCGGCCCTTAAAAAGGCATCAAAGATGCTCCCAAATGCAAGAATAATCAAATTGCCTGAGGAGTTTAATGACATACACCAGCTTATGCTTGAAAAGGGTAAAAAATATTTAAAAACGTTTCTGTTTGGCGAGGAAAAAGGTGATGCGGAAAAAGAAATGAATGAAACAAAGGGTGAAAGTATAGCTAAAACAGGAAACAACAATTATTTTAAAAATTCAGGAAAGGAAAATACGGAGGCCACTCTTAGATATGCATTAGAGAGGGCCAGGCAACTGAAAATGAAGAAAATCATTGTGTCAAGCTGCAGTGGTAGTACTGCATTCAAGGCATTGGAAATATTTGGAAAGGAATTATCAACTATAATAGTAACGCATGTGACAGGCTTCAAAGAACCGGGCTACCAGGAATTGAGAGATGAAGACAGGAAAATGATTATAGAGAAAGGTGCAACGGTTTTTACGGCACAACACGCATTTGCCGGGGTAGGCAGGGCTGTGAGGAACAAAACAGGCTCTTATCAAATAGATGAGATCATTGCTTTTGCCTTGAGAACATTCGGGCAAGGCACAAAGGTTGCTATTGAGATAGCATTGATGGCGGCAGATGCTGGACTAATAAGGGTAGATGAGGATATTATTTCTATCGGCGGGACAATGAGCGGTGTAGATACTGCGCTTCTGTTAAGACCGGCTCATACACAAAATTTCTTTGATTTAAAGGTAAGGGAAGTAATATGCAAGCCTTTTAATTTTTAGAAACTCAGCGTCTGAGGCTTTGTGATTGAAGGAAGACTTTTTTTAATCTGCTATCATATTCAAATGAGAGAGAAGAGAAAAAAGAAACAGCTTAGCAAGCTGAAGAATAAATTCGAGAAAAAGAAAGAATTTATAAATAAGCCGTTTGATGGCGTACTTAAAGAGAACAAATCTTTTTTGTCAAAAGAAGAACCTGTTGTAGATGATGATTCAACAAACATGGCTAAAGAAAATGAGGATGAGTATCTTTTTCAAAAGGCCATGAAGGGTGTAGTGCCTTTACGGGATAATAAGAAAAAAATAATTAAACCCCTTTTACAAAAGGAGAATATTCATGGTTTGACACCTGATTCAAGGCGCAAGACAAAGGAATATTTTCAATCCCTGATTAAGGAGCCTGAGGCATGGGATATCTCCTTCAGTGATGAGTACATGGAGGGTGCAACCTCAGGCATAGGCCCCAGGACTATGAAGAAACTCAAGAGAGGTGAATTTTCCGTACAAGACTATATTGACCTGCACGGCCTAACAAAGATTGAGGCAGAGGAAGTGGTGAGTAGTTTTATAGTCAAGAGCCATAATAAAGGGATGAGGTGCGTACTTATTATTCACGGCAGGGGGTTAGGCTCGGTTGATAATCAACCTGCCATAAAAAAGGAACTCCCAACATGGTTTAAAAGGGGGGAATTAAAAAGAGTAGTCCTGGCGTTTGTGACCGCACGACCTTGTGATGGGGGCGCCGGTGCGCTATATGTTTTGCTGAAAACGAGATAATCTTTTTTAATCACTGAGGGTAAATTTTATTTTGAACACGTAAGTTGGGTAGGTATTGATACTCTATGGTAATAGTTGGACTAACAGGTGGAATAGGGAGCGGAAAGAGCACTGTTACAGGCATGTTTGAAGATGAGGGTGCGTATATTATTGATTTTGATGCCCTCGCCCGCATTGTTGTCGAGCCAGGTAAACCTGCATGGGAAAAAATAGTTAAATATTTTGGGCCTCATGTTTTGTCCTCAGACGGATCAATAGATCGTTCCGCACTTGGAAAGGTAATATTTTACGAAGAAAAAAGCAGGAAGGCATTGGAGGGTTTTGTACATCCGATGATATTAAAGGAAAGGGATACGTTGGTTGAGGAAATCAGAGATAAAAATCCTTCCGCTGTCGTTATTATTGACTTTCCTCTTTTATTTGAATTGGGAATGAATAAGGACTTTGATAAAACAATTTTAGTATATGTACCAAGAGATGTGCAGATAAAGAGGGTAATGCAAAGAGATGAACTTTCCATGGAAGATGTAGAAAAAAGATTACATGCCCAGATGCCTATTGATGAAAAAAGAAATCTATCGGATTATATAATAAATGCAGAGAGGGCCTTTGGCGATATGAGGGAACAGGTAAAAAAGGTTATGTATAAATTAAACAAGATTGCAGAAAAAGGTAGGGCTAACTGAATCGCTTTGAGGTAAAAGAATGGCCCATCTTTTTTTTCATTCAATGGTTTAACAGGAGAACATCACAGTGAAGATTACGGTTTTGAACGGCAGTCCTAAGGGAATCACGAGTATTACAATGCAGTATATTCATTATATACAAAAGCTGTTCCCGCAACATGAGCTGAAAATCCTTAACATATCTCAAAATATTGGGAAGATACAAAAGGACGAAGGTTACTTTAATGGGATTCTTGACGAGATAACCTCTTCGGATGGTGTATTATGGGCCTCACCAGTTTATTATCTGCTCATACCTGCCAACCTTAAGAGGTTTATCGAGCTTATCAGTGAGCGGAAAGCAGAAGATAGATTAAGGAATATGTATACAGCTTTTTTATCTACCTCTATTCATTTTTTTGATCACTCAGCCCACAATTATATCCATGCTGTTTGTGATGATCTTAATATGAGATATGCAGGATCTTTTTCCGCAGATATGTATGACCTCAGGAAATCGAGCAAAAGGGAAGGGCTGCGCCTTTTTGCAGAAAACTTTTTTAATGCTATAGAAGAGAGTGAGGAAACGTGGAGGCGTTTTGCGCCCTTGAATTGGCGGAATTTTGAGTATGGCCCTGAAAATACTGTAAAAAAGGTAGATTTAGATAATAAGAAGATTTTGATTGTAACGGATTCCGGGTCTAACCAGAATAACCTAAAAAAAATGGTTCAAAAGTTCAAGACATCATTCTCTTCAGAGGTAGAATTGGTTGATTTAAATGATTTGGATATTAAAGGGTCATGTTTGGGGTGTATTCATTGTGGATATGATAATAAATGTGTATATGATGGCAAGGATGATTTTATTGAATTTTATGATAAGAAAATTAAGACCGCCGATATGCTTGTCTGGGCAGGGGCAATTAAGGACAGATACTTATCTGCAAAATGGAAAATATTCTTTGACAGGTCTTTCTTTAACGGGCATGCCCCGTCGCTGAATGGCAAGCAAATAGGTTTTATCATTTCCGGGCCATTAAGCCAGAATGCCAATCTAAGACAAATACTGGAGGCCTATATATAGCTTCAGTAGGCAAATTGTGCAGGATTTGTGACAGACGAATATGGAGATTCTGCCTATATTGATAGTTTGTTAGAGAATCTCGGAAAGCGTATAGTCCGTTTTGCTGAAAGTGGCTATACTGCGCCATCAACTTTCCTTGGTGTAGGCGGCCATAAAATTTTCAGAGATGATATTTGGGGTAGGCTTAGATTTCCCTTTTACGCTGATCATAGAGCCTATAAAGAAATAGGGTTTTATGATTTTCCGCAGAAAAAGCGGAGAATGAGACTTGTAAATACAATAATGTTGTTTTTGTCACAATCGCCGTCTTTCAGGAAAAAAGTTAATGGGAGGATTAAAAAAGAAATGATAAAGCCTCTACAGAAGGTGCTTTAATATCAGCTTTTATAATCTCCCTTCAATCTTTATCAAGAGTATGTTCAACCTGCGCCGTCTAACCGTATAAAAATTTATCAGGCCTTTAACGTCCTAATTTTGTTGAGCCGTTCATCTGCCTTATTCAAAAGGTCATCCGGGCCTTTGACTTTAAAGCCCTTTGTAGATGCCACGCCAACCCTCATTGAGAGATTAAAGACAGACGTATCAAGTTTCATTGGATGCTTATCAAAAAATACATTGATTCGCTTTGAAAGCTTGAGCGCATGACTTGAATCCTGATTTTGCAATATTACGGCAAATCTGGCCGGTGAAATTTGAAAGACAATGTCTTCTTCTCTGATTATTTTTAACAAATTATCCGCTGCATATTTAACGATTTTATTTTCATATTGACTGCCCTTTTTATGGCGTGGTGTTTTTAAATCGTCAAGATGCATGAACAATAATGTTAATGGAGTACCATAGCGCAGAGAGCGGCTAAATTCTTTCTTCAGCCTATATTCCATTTCCTGGCTGTTGAGCAAATGTGTGACTGGATCCCTAATTGTAAAGCGTGTAAGCTTTTCCATTGCGTATACATTAGAGATGCAGATAGAAATTTTCACAGCAAGCTGGGAGAGAAAAAAAATACCCATAGCAGGTTGGAATCGGAATATGGAGTAGTCACCCATATTGAGGCTTCCTATTATTTTTCCATCAAAGTGAAGTGGTAATACGGCCAGAGATTTAAATAAATATTTATGATTTTCCGGAAGAAGCCTGTAATAAGGTTTCAAACCATCATTAATTAATTTGGGTGTTTGCTCTCCATTAATAAGCTGCATAAATGCATCCCTCTCAACAAAATTCAAACGATCTTTGAGTAAGTGTGAGGATTTCGATATTTCTGAAAGATTGAATTTATTGTCACCGTTGATGACAGAGATCCACACATGGGGGATTTCAAATTTTTGCTCTATGAGAAAGAGCAATTTTTCAAAAAGATCTTTAAAATTGTCAATAGAAAGGATTTTTGTTTCAATTTCAAAGAGTTTTTTAGCAATTTCCTCATTCGTCACTACATTATCAAGGAGTTCATCATTTTCAGACATTTTATAAGACCTGCTAAACTGATAGGAAATCATGGGCTTGAATAATAGCCGGACTAAGCTTTCATGTCCGGGATATAAAATATGAGTATCACTTTATAGGAACGTATTTGTTGTTCAGCCAAAGGCCTCAGATCACTCTCATGAACTGGATTTTATCCATTAAGAATAATTAATTAACACAATAAACATCCCGGCAAGACGGGATGGTCCAAGTTTTGCTATGCAGGTAGATGAGAGAATATTTTTCACCACCCGCTTTACC
Source organism: uncultured bacterium (assembly GCA_965603225.1). Lineage (GTDB taxonomy): Bacteria > Desulfobacterota > DSM-4660 > Desulfatiglandales > B25-G16 > M55B121. The sequence continues at coordinate 2,453 of CBFDCD010000089.1, read as the reverse complement.
TGCCTCCGGCAGATTCGCTTGAGACACGGAGGGCACAGAGAGATTATAATTTTTCTCCAATCGGGAGACTGCGATTAGAGAAAAGTGTACCCTCAATAAAGGTTACATGTAATGATTCCATGACTAACAGTATTATACGTACAATATCAACTGTTCTATAAAGTGATTCATGTTTTTTATTTTCCGTCTTCTCCCGAAAAATCAAATTAACAAGTTCTCAGTGATCTCCGTGTCTCTGTGGTAGAATCAAAACCAGATACTTTTGGGATCCAAATCAGGCTACCTTTTTAAGGGTGGTTATTGACTGGCCCAAGGGAGGTTTTCCAGGTCAACGTTTCCCCCGGAAATGATTAGACCTATGCGTTTACCAGAGAATTTTTTTCCCTCCGTCAATAAAGCGCCAAGTGTGACGGCTGATGATGGTTCTACTATTATTTTCATCCTTTCCCATATAAGGCGCATTGAAAATGCTATTGTTTCTTCGCTGACGGTCACAATAGCTTTAACGTATTTTTTTATGATAGGAAAGGTCAGGTCACCGAGAGATGTTCGCAGTCCATCAGCAATTGTATTTGGATTTTGTGACGGGATAATCTTCCCAGCGCAGAATGATTGATAGGCATCATCTGCATTTTTTGGCTCTGCAGCAATAACATGGGTCTTTGGTGAAACCGCTGATACGGCGATTGCAGTTCCGCTTACCAACCCGCCTCCTCCTACTGGAGCCATTACAATGTCGAGATTTGGGACCTCTTCACAGAGCTCCAGTGCGGCGGTACCCTGTCCCGCAATAACCCTATAGTCATTATACGGGTGAATAAACTCAGCGCCAGTATCATCAATAACAGTAGCCAGACTTTCTTCACGGGCCTTGAGCGTAGGTTTGCAAAAGATTATTTTTGCCCCGTAATTAGCCACCGCAGCTCTTTTTACATTGGGTGAATTTTCCGGCATAACCACATATGATTTAATTCCCTTCCACCGTGCAGCAAGAGCTATGGCTGCACCATGATTCCCGGAGGAATGGGTGGCCACACCATTGTTATTCGCTTTTTCTTCAGCCGAAAAAACCGCATTTGTTGCGCCCCTTATTTTAAAGGCCCCGCCTTTCTGGAAGTTATCACACTTGAAAAATAAATCTGCTTCGCACATTTGATTCAGCGTGCTGCACGTAAGTACCGGTGTGCGGTGGATATACGGCCTGATTCGTTTGTAAGCGTTTCTGATTTCTTTTATTGTCGGCTCTTTAGCCATCCAACTCTATACCCTGTTGTTGTATTTGAGGTTTTTATTTAATATGCCTTATATTTTCCCCGGACCATTCGATTAAATCATCGAATGAGGTACCTTGGGGAAAAAATTTTATTACCCCCATCTCCTTTAGCAGAGGTATTTCATTTTCTTCTAAAACACCTCCTGCCGTGATTGTTATATGCTCACAGTTTTCTTTCTTGAGGAGTTTTTTTATCTCATCAAATGCATGTATGTCGGCGCCTGGCAATATGGTGATTCCAATATGGTCTACAGATTCCTGTAAAGCTGAAGACACGATTGCGCCTGGATCTTGTAGCTCCGTGTATATTACTTCAAAGCCTGCTTCCCCGAAGTTTCTTGCCAGTGAAAGCATTGATTTCTTATGGCCTTCTCCCAGTTTTCCGAGAAGAATTCTTATCTTTCTTTGTACCATGCTTATACCCTGGTAAAATTGTCGTGGAAGTTACAATATCTAAACCCTGAAAGAACATCAATTTTTAAGGGTTGTGAAGTGCTGCATAGTTAAAATATAATTTCACTTAATAGAGCATAAGCTCTATCGTAAGGTCAAGCCTTTTGTAGGGTGTCACCTTATGCGTTCTTCACCGCGTGGCATCCATTTATGTTAGCCGTGGGATAAATTATAAAGAGATGAAAGGTTAATCTTCCTTTTTCATGTGAGATAAAATTTCTGATATTTCATTATGATATGTGACTGGCGCCCTTACATAACCCCAGCCTTTCTGTGTTTGATAGAGGCCATTATATGCAGTGTCATGATATGATATAATCATATGTGGTATGTTGCGTTCATCTAAGACTGAGTCTAAAAGGCGTGCCTCGATCTCATTTTCCAGTATTGTTACCTTTACGTATTTATCAAACATAATATTTGACCTGATAATAGATTTAGAAAAAAATACCTTCCACATCCTTTCTATGCCTGTAATCATGGCAAAATGGGGCAGGCTGATATATGTTTAATTGTCATTATATTGTAATTAAATAATATATTGCAATTATTTAATCTTTGGGAAATAATAAGCCTTGAGTTTGGTTCTTTTCTCATCATCAAGGAGTATCCGTATGATAACATGTGCGCTTTGCGGTACTGTGATAGAATGGGAGGGATGGGTATTTCGTTATGACACATGCCCTCACTGCGGCAGGGATTTGCATTGTTGCATCCAATGTAAATT
>CBFDCD010000088.1:0-8055 GCA_965603225.1 uncultured bacterium | reverse complement strand
CCATGTAAAATATCCATGTGTCTCAATATTTAGTCATGTCTCATTTTAGAGACATTAGAATTGATATACATTCTTTTACATTACAATTCAATAAAAATGTGAAAAGGATTTCATTCTTCAGAGAGTTAGAAACAAAGGCACTAACAGAAAAACTTAATCAGATGTATATTTCCTCTAAAAATATGGTATTGCATGGCATGGAAATAGCAGATAATAAAATCGAATCTATACATTAGGGATGTTCAAGGGTTTATCTAAAAAGGGTTTGAAGTCAAGGTGTTTGAAATAACATTTGATGATATACTAACTTTACCGGATAAGGATTTTAATCCTGATATGGTATGTATTGTCGCAGGCTGCGGAGGAGAGGTAGGACGGGCCATAGCCATTGCGGCCTCTGCCAATAATTTGATGACTATCGGATTGGATAGCAATGATGAAGAAGGAAAAAAAACACAGAAATTAGCCCGAGATATAGGCGGGCAAATGATCTTCATCGAGACAGACCTTGCAAGCGATAAGGACATAGGATATTCAATGGATGAGGCGGCAAAACTCGGCGCTATAAAATATGTAGCAAACATAGCTGAAATAGAGGGCATTGATTCTATAGAAGATTTTAACATTGAAAAATACGACCTTATCCGGCACGCTATGCTCCGGGTGCCATTGTATATATCCGAATTAGCTATTCCTTACATGAAGAAGAGTAGCAATGGAATAGGTGTGATTGGTAATCTAATTTCCATCAATAAGGCTATCAGCACTAAGCACGAAATATTTTGTAGCATAAACGATGATGACTTGGATGCTCTTAGTAACTCTATATCAGCAGAAGAGGGAACAATCCGCTTCTTTACAGTACACTCAGGATCTATTAATTCACTTCATTTATGGAATAAATTCCGTGAACACAAAAAAAACAACATAAGCGGTGAGAATATAGACAGGGGTAGTACAGCTAAAAAAAATCGACTCAATGATGTAATTACCCCTATAGAGATTGCTAATATGTTTATTCTTGGGTTTTCCCAATATTCAAGGGGTCTCATTGAGGGGGGCCTCTTTTTTGACGGAAGGTCGTTTTAGCATAATAAAAAATTAAGGTAAAAAGAGAAACCAAGCTTATATCATAAATTTAATTGTTTTTTATTAGTGATAGTAGAAGTTAATTTTCAGACAGAGGACTAATTATTATTTAAGGATTTAAAGGGAGGAAAAAATGCGTCTAAAGGACAAAATAGCCCTTATAACCGGAGGGGCTGCAGGAATAGGAAAAGCAACAGCGGAACGTTTTGCCGAAGAGGGAGCAAAGGTTTTTATATGTGATGTAAACCCGAAAGTCGGTGAAGATACGGTTAAGAATTTAGGACAACAGGTTATATTTAACAAAGTGGATGTTACTGACAGAAAGGAAGTAGGAATTTGGGTTGATACTATTTTAAACGACTACGGTCGGATAGATGTATTAGTAAACAATGCCGGCATACTTCGGGATGGGCTTCTTGTTAAAATGAAGAATGGTGAATTAGCAAAACAGATGTCCGGCCCTGATTTTGACCTCGTTGTTTCTGTAAACCTGAAGGGAGTATTCAACTGTACCCAGGCAGTAGCCCCAGCGATGATAAAACAAGGAGGGGGCGTGATACTGAATGCCACGTCCATTGTTGGAATTGACGGAAACCTCGGACAGACCAATTATATAGCAACAAAGGCGGGTGTAATTGCCATGACTAAGGTATGGACGAGAGAGTTAGGCCGTTACAACATAAGAGTTAACGCTGTAGCGCCTGGTTTTACCGCTACAGAGATATTAGGGACCATGCCGGAAAATGTTATTGCAGACATGGAAAGCCATACGCCGTTAGGCCGGTTAGGCAAGCCAAGGGACATTGCTAATGCCTATCTTTTTCTGGCCTCAGAAGAAGCCGGTTTTATATCAGGAGCAGTTCTGCGTGTGGACGGAGGTATCGTTGTCGGAACATAGGCATTACATAAAGGGTATTCGTTCAGGGGTTTCCCGATAAAATTGGGATTCAAGGTTCACAACCTTTGCCTTTATTTCTCAGTTCGGCAGCCTTATGAATTGCCGTATTTAAAGCCTTGAAAAATATGAGCACAGTGATTCATATAACTTAGTAGAAGATCGATAAGATTTCCCAAAACTTCTCATACCTTAAAGGAAAAGACTATACTTTTCTCTTTCTTTCTGTTTTTAACCGTTACATATTAACCTTGAACGCTTACAATAAAGGGACAGTAAAAAGCTGCCCCTTTTTGCTTTTGATTTGGCTTGTGTTTCCGTCCCGCAATCTGATAGCGACTCCTAAGAAAAATAAATAGAATACTTTATAATGTACCTCTTCATGCAATTTTCTCGGTTCCTCCCATCTATGCTATATCCGACATGATGGGATTATTGAAAGGGAAGATGGCACTGAATTTCTTTCATAAATATGAAAGCCTGGGGAAGACATCTTTGTTCAAGGGGATATTGTGTCAGTATTGTAGGTCTAAATGAAGATCAGGTCGGGAAGTAGGTAAGACGGCAAGAAAAAAAAGAGAAAATGGCTGAAAAAATACGTTTGTGGAATAGCTAAAAGCATTAAAACCAGCGTACCTTCCCGGTACAAAACAACAAGCCACCGCCTCTGGTGGTGGTAGTTGACGTGCGCAACTATCTTCACCATTTAACCTCCTTATATGCACATACTGTTCATTGTGTGCTTGGAAGTAGACGGTAAGAGCGTCTTAGAAAATTCCTCAGTTTGCTGATATCCCAACAATAACAATGTCTATCAAGCAACCAGAGATTCAATCGGCTAAAATCCTGTTAAGTAAAGGAAATTTTGGCTTGTTTTTCCTTAAAGGAAAAGCGGCTGAATATTCTCCTGGCTATCAAAAGAGATAGGCCCCAATTCCCTTTTTAACCTTAAGCTTTCTTTTCCTTTAACCTCTTCAAGAAGGCTTTCTGAGACATTGAACTCAGCAATTTCCAGGGTATTTTTTATGTGAACAACTCGTGCCTTTTCAGGGTCTACTGCTCTGATTGTTGCAAAAGCAGTCTCAACAGCCTCTCTATGCGTTTTTAGTGCTATAGGGATCCTTCCTTTCTCAGGGGTCACGGCAGCTATGGCATTTGTAGATGTGGCAATAGGATCTATCTTATCCACAAGGCTTTGAGTAGTATAGTCGGCCAAACCAATACCAATCGCATTTCCATGTGATTCCTCGGTCAAATCCAGCACAACAATTCTGGTAATTGTGGGGGATTCAGGTTCTTTCTCCCCGATGAACATAATACGGCCAATAACATTCGTGTCCAGTCCTGTGCCACTGATATTTTTGCCCATTTCATCTACAATTAAAATATCTATTGTGCTAAAGGGAAGCCTGGCCATTAATCTTTTTGCATCACCTAATAACCTTTTCTCTTCAATCAAAAACTGGGAAGGAAGAATAGCTCGCAGCAAGGCTGTTTCATCATAGACGTTCTCTACTAAAGCCACACCGAACAAAATGGGAAGTTGTTCAAGGATGACCCTCCCTATTTCTGGTATTACCTCTCTATATCCATAATTAACGGTTTGTTTATGAACCTGAAGGCACCCTTTATGTTTGCCCATGCCAATGGCCATCATCTTCATGAGACCACTTTCTATAGGGCCCTCAAATTCGGTATGTGGTTTGACTCTATTAACAACAATAATTCCATCTGCCTCTGATGCATGTTTGTCTGCCAAGACAGGAAATCCAAAAGAAGACTTACCAACCTCTACAACCTCCAACGAGGAAAGAATAGGTGCACCAATGGATTTTTCTGTTATGTTCAGGCTTTTTAGAACCTCTAACTGACCTTGGGGGGTTCCTCCTCCATGACTGCCCATGGCCGGGATAAGAAAAGGTTTTGCTGAATGCTCTTTTAAGATATGCACCAGATGCTTTAATATCCTATCAATATTGGCTATTCCACGACTTCCCGCAGTAATGGCAATACGAGACCCCGCTTTTATACGGGACTGGATTTGTATAGATTCCAACTCTTGGTTTAAAGTTTCTTCGATATTATCTACCTTAGGGACCTCGAAAACCTGACCTATTCGATACATCTTTGGGTAATTCATTTCCTATCCGCCTTGATTGTATTTTGGACGCAGATAAAAGCAGGGTGTCAAGATTTTAAATTTAAAACCGACAGAATAATTTTCTGCGGACATCAGTGATAATCTGCATTCTCATTAATTTATCTTTTCAGCTCATTTTCGTAAAAATCAATAAAATACTCATCCATACAGATAAACACACTCGTTAGAAAGGTGATTAATATTGGCTGGTCTCGTAGCATAATAATGAATTATTTGTCAACAAGTGAACCGTTACGTCAATTACCACGAGTTCTATTCAACAAGGGAAAACTGTTTTGTTTCATTACACTATTCATAAGGATAATTAGGTGATTTCATACTTGCCCTATATTTTCCCATTTCTTCTTCTGTTATCAATCCTTTTTTCTTGTAGTAGTTCCTCGCCTCTTCTAAGATTTTTTCCACATCATCTTCCTGGCCGGAGGTTATCGCCGTGTGTTTGTGGGTCGATAGTATTTCTTCCATTCTTTCCCTGGCATAATTAAGGCAGGTCTTCTTGCCTGTATTCAACCATTCAGGGTAGGTTAAGCTATCAGATGTCTTTTGCATGAATTGCTCTATCTTCCACCATTTTCTCGTATGTTCTTTATCGAGGAAATGGCCTGGAATCGGCCCTACCTCCTTTATCAGGTTTACTGCCAATGTCTCATCATTCACTGAGATACCTCCCATGAAACGCCCTACCATGCCGGCTGAATCGTCATCTAATATAGCCTGAATCGGGTGGTGTGTAAGCTCACCATGGACACTACCGTGATATAGTAGAGTGTTTGCCCCAGATAAGCCTGCTGTGAAAATACGGAATACCTTTTCATAGCTGGATTGATAATCAGGCATCTTTGCGTTGGGGTAGGCAGTAGTATCATCTATGGGGACCCCATATTTTTGGAAGATTTGATTCGATGCTGCATTATGCGAGCAAATCTCTATACCGCCAAAAGCAGGAGCGCCTGACCTCATATTCACAGAGGCTGAAAAATCCTTAATCAGAACCCTTGTTCCTGGCCTTATCAACTGTGCGAGCACGAGACCAGCTATAACTTCAGCATTGTTAGTTACTATCCCTCCGGCAATCGTTGCAGGTGCAGTCCCACCCATCACCTGACCACCGATTATACGCAGAGGGAGTCCAGCCTCTACGAATCTGAATGCGGACTCCACCGCATCCCTGTAAAATGATAAAGGCGGTGCAATTGCACAGGTGCCCAAAATCTCTATTCCCACTGCCTCAGCCATTTTTATAGCAAATAACTCGGAGTCGTTGGAAAAGCCTACACACTGGAACTTGGTAGAATTCCTTATCCTGGCAGCAAGACTCTCCAGCATAGCCATACATGGTGGAACACCTTCAAACCCAAAATAGGGCGTATAAGGAGAGAAGAAATGAACAGTAGACAATGCATCCAGCACGGTTACACCATCATAATTTTCTTTCCTTGTGGCTGGACGGGGCTCCCAGGTATCAATGTCAACAGTCTGATTGCCAGGTGCCACTGCAAGACAAAGGGTATTACCTCCTATCATTAAACTATTTTTGTGATCCCTTGCCTGGGCGTGGAAGCTGCTTGGGGTCTTGCGCAGGCAATCCTCAACCAAACCTTGTGGAATCCTTACTCTCATCTCATCGTAATCGACCCTACAGCCGTTTTTCTCTAAAAGTTTCAAGCCCCTCTCATGTTCCATTCTAACCCCAGTTACCCAAAGGACCTCTAAGGTTGCCCTGTGAATAGCCTCAACTTCCTCATCGCTTAATATCTGTAGCGGCCTGAAATTGCGTGTAAATCCTTTTCCAGCCATTATTTCCTCCTTTATTTCCCAACTAACGTCCTTGCTAATTTTACTGCTCCAGGCGCTGTAGGATCATATCCATCTGCTCCGATGCTATTAGCAAAATCTTGGGTTATAGCCCCCCCGCCCACCATTATCTTCACCTTATCCCTGAGATTTTCTCTTTCGAGATTCTCTATAATCTTTCTTTGCTCTGGTGCAGTTGTAGTCATAAGGGCAGACATGGCCAAGATATCTGCGTTGTTCTCTGTAATTCCCTTAACAAAGTTCTCTGCAGTGACATTAATGCCCAGGTCTTTCACTGCGAAGCCATCGGCGGTAAGCATTGTGGCTACCATGGTTTTTCCTATGGTATGGATATCGCCGTAAACTGTTCCTATAACAACGATGCCCACGCTTTCCCTTTTAGCGCCTGCCCTCTTTATTTCCTCCTCTATTATGGGCATGGCAGATGTCATGGCAGCAGCAGCACCAACTAAATCCGGAAGCCAAAGCTCTCCTTTACCAAAACCATCGCCAACGTGCCTTATAGCCACTGTCATTGTATTCAAGGCCTCAAGAGGGTCTATCTTCTCTTGGACTGCTTTTCTGGCCCACTTTGCTGCTTCCCAAGATTGTACGTTAAAATCGCCTTTTTCAATTCCTCGAGAACCTCTGTGCTCATTCCCTCTCCTTTTTAAGATTTTCTTTAAGTAATATGAAAATAGCCACGGACACAAAAGGACGTTTTGGCCGAGCGAATTGTTTTACCAAAAAATGTCATCGCTTCGCCTTTATTTTCTGCTGTGTCGCCTGAGAAAAATGTCAGTGTCCGTCTGCGTTTGTCTGTGGTTAATTCTATGCCATGGCAATCTTACTGATTCACAATCGGGATAGCATAGGGCCCTTCCGCCATGAAAGCGATAGTGGGCCTTCTCCCATGAAATCTTGGATGATGCGCTGCATAGATAACCGCGTTTTGATACATTGCTTGTGCCATTTCCTTGTTCGATCCAAACTCTGTGTTGCTATCTATAAAGTCATATCCGCTCACACCTGGGATCATTTTATAATCCTCTTCGGATATTTGAGGAGCACAATAAATGAGACCATCATCGCCAACCTTACGAATCGGCTTACCCCACATCTCAGGTTCCCATTGATCTTTTGTAAAAACCCACTCAGGATGTTTCAAGATAGAAATGTAACGATCAGGGCCTAAGATTTTAGAAAGATGTAACAATGTTTTGTATTCCGGAGAGCCTATTGGCTTGGCATCAATATTGTTAGCAACCATCACAATGAAACCTTTCTCCTTAACGGCCGGCATGGCACATACTGGGGCTTTAACGCTTTGATAGTGGTCTCTGCCAACATAGCCGGCATGAGTCAAAACTATATCAAATGGTTTATCTATAGGCACCTGTACGAATTTTTTCATTGCTTTAAAGGCTGCATGATGAGCTTCAACCAAATCACCGGCAAAGACGCCCGTCATTGATAACCTATTATCAAGAGTAGTGTTGATGAGAAAATCAACCCCAACCGTTTGGGCAACTTCCAATGCCTCCTCATGACACGGGTTACCCTCAAGTATCAAATTGGTTGCATTCGGATGTTCGAGAAATTCCACTCCATGGAATTTTTGAATCGTTGTTGTGTTCACTAAGGCCGGACATACCCCTTTTCTCCCACCTGATATACCAGCCATAAAATGGCTTTCTACAAGACCCGTTACAATCTTGACATCGGAATTATAAAAGATTTTGTTAATATATACCTCTGTATCCTTAGTTGTATGTGCAGCCAGAACTTGAGAGGAAAGATCGTCACAGTCATGGTCAACAATTTGATAGTTATCTACAATTTCCCTGCCAAACATAAAAATCTTTTCATCAGGGGTGCTAGCCCGGTGCATACCAGTCCCGACAACAATTACAATGTTTTTTCTCTTGACACCTGTACGTTCGATTATCTCGAAAAGTGGCAGCAAAATCCCGTTATTTCCCTTATATGGCACTGGACGGGTAATATCAGAGACTGTAACGCAAACTGTTACCTCTCCCGCAGGTTTTCCCTTAGAGAAAACGATTTCTTCTAACTTCGGTGAGCCAACAGGATCATTTAATGCATTGAGAATTTC
>CBFDCD010000087.1:0-8128 GCA_965603225.1 uncultured bacterium | reverse complement strand
TGAACTACGATATTAAGCCTGGAAATGGCCTCTGAAAAATTTTTCTTTCTTAACAAAAGCCTTGCCTTTAGCAAGTTTGCAATAGGTTTTTCTTTCTGCCTCTCAAGGAGTGTGTCAATGATTTTTTCTGATTCAGTAAAGTGTCTGAATTTAAAATGCAGATTGGCTATAGCCAATTGGACATTATCGTCTTCTCCTCTTCGGCTGGCAGCCTCCTGCATGGTTTTTAAGGCAGAATCATAGGAGTTCCGTCGTGCGTAGAAACCAGACAATGCCATTAAGGGTTCTACGCTATCCTCAGGGGCTATTTTTACTGCCTCCTGATATGATTCTTCTGCCTTTTTCCATTTTTTTGCACTCTCATAAAATTGACCAAGAATATTTAACGAATTATGTTTTGGTGTTGAGTTTGTAACCATCTCCTTTAGTTGTGTTTCGGCGTCATCATAACGCCCCATTCTTGCATAAAGTTTTGACAGTTCAACCCTTACAAAGGGCAGTTTTGGGTCTAAGATTAAGGTTTTTTTGTATGTTTCCTCGGCCTTCTTGTAATTTTTATTCATAAATAAAAGTCTTGCATACCCCAGTTGGATTTTAACCTGTTTAGAATCAACTTCAATGGCCTTTTCAAGTGTTTTTATAGCCTCATCTATATTTTTTTCTTGAATCTGAACCCCTGAAAGCAACATTAATCCATCGGTGTTTTTGGGATTTTTTCCTAAAACAAGTTCTGCCTTTTCCCTAGCTTCCTTTGTTTTTTTGCTCAGCAGATAGATATTACCTAATTGAAGCTGGGCGTCATAGTGTTCAGGCTTTAGCTCAACAGCCTGCTTGAAAGATTGAAAGGCGCCCCGTATATTTTTTAATTTTAGGTAAACCTGGCCTAATTCGTAATGAGCCACGGCATCTTGAGGGTCAAGCTGTATAACATTCTTAAATTCAATAACCGCCTTTTTATATTCAAGGTCTTTTTCATACATACGGGCATTTGAAAGGTGTTTTGCCTTTTTTTCCTCATTGCTGCTGCAACCCCATTCTATGAAAATAACAGACGATATTATTAGAATAGAAAGAATCTTGGTAATTCTCAACGCCCTTTTTTGCCACGGTGATTTCATTTTTTATTCTCCCGTTTATTTCCCTGTTTCTTTTTTTCAGGTGGGTAATAGATGAATTTCCACTCTGAGTATTTTTCCTTCCCTGTGAGGCGGGACAGCTCGCTGGGAAATCCCTCTTTTTTTAACGGCCCCATCTCGCTTGTTGAATATACACCCTTTATCCTTCCACATTTATCAACTATTGTCCCCCAATCATTATCCGGTTTTATAGGGTCATTGTATATTCGTCGAATATACCTTGTTGTATGTGCAAACCTTCGGTCGTTTAAAAGATCCTTGAGGTTTGCCGGGTAAGTCTTGGTAGAACCAGGGGAGTTTTGGTAATACTTGCCTATGGCTTGAATAAATTGGCATCCCCTGAATAGTAACTCCTTTTCCCTTTCACGTGTTTTTACAGTATACCAGTATTTTCCAGACAAGGAAAGAGAAAGGCCCATAATGTTAATGATGACCAAGAGTGCAAGCAGTGTGAATCCCTGTTCCCTGTATTTAAATAATAATATCATATCTTCTATGTAGCTATTTAGATTGAAAACTAAAAGCTGAAATATTCCAAATATCTTGCAATTATATAATCAATGCATTTAAGACCTTCTCGGTTCAAAACATTTCAACGGTTGACGGTTGATCATGAATGATAATAACCCTGGGGCAATTGTAATAAAGGTAATATATAAACCAATCTGCACAGGTTGGCAATAATGTAGGTGTTTTTTTATGAGCCCTCCTGCCTTCAACCTATCAGCCTTAGCATTAACAGCTTTCACCATTCATTATAGGGTGTGCCGTTTAAACCGACTAAATCGCTTCCACTATGTATATCGTAAATACCTGTCTCTTCCTCATTTATAGGCGGGATGAGGATCCATGTTTCACTTGAATGTGTCATAGGATCTTGTGGAACTGATTTGATATATTGTTTTTCCACCAGGTCTTGTAAGTTCTCCGGGTATGATCCAGTGTCTGCCTTGAAGTGATCTAAGACTTCCCTTACCGTGGCAAGGTTTTCTTTTAGAACTGCCTCTTTCCCCCTCAGTGTATAAACGGCATAATTGGGCATTGCCATTGTCATTAATATAGCGATAATTGAAATTACAATCATCAATTCAATCAAGGTAAATCCCTGGTTTTTTTTAGACTTACCAATCTTCATATCGAGATCCATCCAGTGCAATGCCGTTACTTTTCGAATATACGTCATATATGTCTCTTTCGTCCCATATATTGCTATCAGGGTCATCAAAATACGACCGTTTTCCCCACTCACCATCTTCGGTCATGGGATCTTTGGGGGTACGCCTTAAAAATTTCGCCCTCATCCCTGCACCATCTATCAGGGGAACTCCATCTATAAGAATTTGCATATTTTTAGGGTACCCGCTTTCTCCGGTTCCTTTATAAATTTTACCCTCATCTGATAATTTTTTATATTCATCTAATGCCGTTCTTATTGTCCTTAGATTTTGTCGCAATTCCATTTCTTTGTTTCTTTTAGCGGTAGTTTTGGCTAATGGCATAACTATAGTGGCCATTAAAGAAAGGATAGCCATGACAATAATCATCTCAATGAGTGTAAATCCTTTATCAAGACCATTAACCAATACAGACCCTTTTAATCCTGTCTTTCCTGAATTTTTATAGTTTTTACACATTCATCTAATTAATAGTAATCTCTGCTATTTTTGCCCTTACCGGATAGGGTTTCATGTCTGCGTCTAAAAATTCAGGTTTAAGTATAGATATTTCAGATATTCCTTTAGAGATTGCTTCAAATGTTATATAGGCCAATATGCCATCACCATTTATCCCCCCTATACTGCCCATTCTACTCAGATTGATATTTACCAATCCTTTGGGTTGATTAATAGAACTTAAGAATGCAGTTTGTTTCCCGTCTTTCTTTAAAAATGGGCCTTCCTGCACCTTTAGACATTTCAATATGTCTGCATTGTAGGCAATTTTAAACGGGGTAGAGTAAAGGTTCTTTGTATTTTGCACAAGGACATGTACGCTTAGTTTCTCACTGCTTTTAACATTTTTCGGAGCATTAATCAGAACCAACCCAGGGCTCTGCTTGTCCATACCATGAAGTTTGCCTTTTTCCTTAATAATCTCTTTTTTTATCGTCTCTGTTTCAAATGCAGGTCCTTTCAGGGAATAGCTACGTTCCTGACCTGACCACATTGTAAGAACAGATTGACTCGGAATATCAATACCGCGAACAACATATGGTGTTATGGACATTAATATTTCTGTTTTGGTTTTTGACCTGTAGTCTCTGGAAAAAAGGCGTTTTAATAGAGGGATGTCTCCTAAAAGAGGAATTTTGGTGACTTCTCCAGTATTATCATTCTGAATTAGCCCGCCAATCAGTACGGTTTCCCCGTTTTCAAGCTGCAGTTTTGTCTTTGATTTTCTCGTATTAATCTCATATTGAGGATCATCAGTAGTGCCAACATTAGCCCCAACACTGCTTACCTCGAGGGTTAAGCCTAAAGTAACACTTTCCGGCAGGTTAAAAGAAGGTTCAACGTTAAGCTTAATGCCTATATCAGTATAATTGAAGTCATACGAAATATTGCCGGTAGTGTCTACACGTCTGTTTGTCCTGATTGGAACCCTTGAGCCTATATGTATGGAGGCCTTTTCTTTATTTTTAACCCGTATCTTTGGGTTGGCAAGAATTTGTGTGTCATTTTCATTTTTAATCAAGTTTAACGTGGCGGCGGGGAGAGAGAAATAGAAATTATCTTTATTGAGTTTACGAAGCTGATTATAGGATATATATCCAGGTGCGCCAGCGCTGCTCATAAAATTACCACTAAAGATCTCTGTTCCGCTTAATCCAAGGGCCCCCGAAACCTTAAATTCAGGTGAGAACAAAAATCCTATATCATGCATGGCAACCTGTTTAACCTCCAGAATTTCAATACCGAAAAGTATCTCTGCAGTTGGTATGTCATTTGCGCTTAGTATTTTTTCCGCCAATTTAATTACATCTGGCGTATCTCTGATTACCATGCTGTTTAGTTCTTTATTGATATGTATCTGTTTGGTTTTTAATATGGACTTTACAAGTTTTGCTGCCTCGACAACATTAATGTTTGACAGATAAAAGGTCCGTATCACCAGGTCCTGATATTGTTTTATTTTGTTTGGTACGGACGGGAAAATAAGTATGGTTTTAGTGTTTATAATTTTTTTGGATAATTTGTTTGTGGAAACTAATAAATCAAGGGCCTTTAAAAATGGCATATCTATTAAGTTTATGGAAATATTCTCCGGTTGGACAGACTCATCAAAAATAAAATTTACCCCTGATAATTTTGAGAGTGTGGCAAATATCTTCTTAATGTCGGTATTTCTGAATCTAAGGGTAACTGGTTTTTTAGATGAAATACTTAATTCGTGGTCTCCACCTTGTATCAATGGGATCTTTTTATTTTTTGTTAGTTTTGATAAATGAAGACGGGCCTTTTGGTTTTCCGGGTTTAGGTTCAGGGCTGTGGAAAAGGCCTCACTTGCCTCTTCTTCCATGCCTTGCCTTAAGAGTGTGAGTGCCTTTTTAGTCTGCTCTCTTGATTCATGATATTTTTGAGCCGTATCCAAAAGAGAACGTATATGTCTGTTTGATGAATCAAAGGATATAGCCATCCTGAATTCTTCCATTGCATCCTGGTAATTTTCTTGTCCCATATAGAGTTGGCCAGTCTGAAGGTGATTCTGTGACGCACGCAGCCTTGCAATTTTATAAGTGGCCAACTTATGATGATTATCAGGATCTTCTTTGCAGGCCTTTTGAAGGTAAAGAACTCCCCTGTCAAGATTGCCTTCCTTGAGGAGTTTTTTTCCTATTGTGAAGCTATTATCAACTGCACATGCATTGAACATCAGTGAAAGGTATATGGCTACTATAATAAATGACCATCTTTTCCTTTGTTTCATGACTATTTCCTTTTTTAGAAATACATACAATGAGGCATTACAGCTGCATCTACTGCCCTACTGTTTTTTATTATCAGTTCAGTAAATAGCGCTCCCCATCTCTTGCCCTTATAGCAGGTACAAGGCATGAGGGTTTTTTCACCCCTTTTTATTTGAAAAATTACATTTTTTCTCTAATAAGCCGAATCTTATGGTTTTTTATCCTTTTATTCGCTAACAGGATCTAATTTTTTAATGTTAATGACCCTTAAAGGTGTATTTTCCTGAAGGCTTACACTTATCTCTTCACTTGTATTTTGCAGCAAGAGTGTCATTATGCCGGTCTCGATACTGCAAACTAAATAGTTATTATCTACTTTCTTACCTTTTTTAATGAGGTAAATATCGTTTCCCTTAGACAGAAATACGGTTTTTATGCCGTCTTTGGTCAGACTTCCAAAGAAGGAATATTGCGGGAGATCTATCTCTGCTCTATGTTTTGGAATAGATTCATCAGGAACCTTTTCGACTATAGGTGATTTGTCACCTTCCATCTCGTCACTGTTTTTTGTCTGCCCTTTCAGGTAAAACAAATCTCTTTTTACCTTACTGTTTTTAAAGGCAGGTTTATTTAAGATGTCTGTCCTGACTAAGAATTCCGTTGCGGATGACCTTTTTGAAGACATATTTTCAGTTAAACGGCTCTTGTGTTTATTGCCGGTATACGTCAATGCCTTAACCCTTTGTCTCGGAATTGGGGCCAAAAATTTATACAGCACTATAGCGCCAAAAGCAGCCAATAATATAATTAATACCTTCTTCTGTTTGTTCACATCAGCCCCTCATTTAACTGGAGAAACATTGATAGAGTGAAAGTTAAATCTATCGATCGATTTTCAGGTGTCCTTTCTACATGGAGGCTCTTTAAGATAAAAATATGTTCAGACCATTCTATTTTATTTAAGAGTCCCTTGACCGAACTGTAATCTCCAGTGATGGTAAAATTTGCTGAATAATCCAGCAGGCTGCTCCCTCTGATTTGTTTAGGCAAATACGTAACTCTCCTTAAAATCATATTTTCCATATCGATATATGAAAATATTTCATCTATGATGTTTACAAATTCACTTTTATTTGGGAGGGCTTTATTAAATTCTTTTATCTGTTGCCTTGATCGAACAGCATACCTTTGATTGTCATTTGATATTGAAACATCCCTTCTTTCAACTCGTTTCGCATTGTTGTTATTATGCAGTGCTTTTTTTAGGTCTTTTAATTCCCTTCTATGAGGTTCCAGGATAAAGTAATATCCTGCACCATCAATGAGAAATAAAAAGGCCAAAATAATCCAGAATATCCTATATTTTTTTATAACCTTCATTTTATGTAGTTTTTTATAGTTACTATTTTTATTTTTTGCAGGGAGTTATAAACCATTTTAACTTTAATCAAGGCACTGGATAAAGAATGTCAGTTGTTATAGAAAACCTTAGTTGTTTTTTCCCCTCTAAGGTTTTTTCCTCATTTTGACTTAGAAGAAAAGGGCTGCTGAAAAAATCAGAGTTTTCAAGATTGTTTACAAACAGGACGATATCGGAAAAACTTTGAGTGCAACCGTCTAATTTTAATTTTTTATCATCTTCATTTTTTACATCAATATCAAGTTCGTTAAGGAAAAGGTTATCTGGTATTGCAGCCTCAAGTTTTTCTAATAACAATGAACACTGGAAATAATCACCGAGGATAATTTTATTCGTTAGTTTTATTTTTGACGTCAGTTCCCTTATCTCCTGATCTGAAAATAATTTTTTTGGTGCTGCTGAAAGCCTTTGCTTTTTAATTTGTTGATTAGTTTTATTCTTACAAAGAACGATATTTTTTTCTACCTCTTTATAGTGCCATGCTTCGTAAGCCCCTGCTATGAGGGCCAGCAAAAAAAGAGACCACCATAGGTACCTGACTATTCCCGGGGCCCGTTTAATATGTATCGTGGCAAGATTGACTTTAATACGTTCCATTTTGTAAGCTTTTTTTAAAGGGAGAAAATTTTATCATAGTTTATAATATAACCATCCATATGAGTTTATGTCTGTTTCATATTCTGTGTTACGCAAAGAAGGAATTGCATCTACAGGGTTTAAAGGGCAAATTTCAAAGGGGTATAATTTGATAAGTGTATGCTCGAGGTTTTTCATATCTTCAGTTTCTACGGAAACTCCCAGCTTGTTAATCTTTCGTTTGTTTTCAACCTCGGATAGATAATAGTCAATCGTAGATGATATTTCCCTTGACCCTGCTGCAGTATATGGAGATATCTTTTTTCCCCTGAAATAGGCTACTTTGTTTTCGTTAAAAGCGGCAAAGAAAAAATAATCTTCGAACAGGGAAAGAATCATGGTGAAATTATTGTTTTTTAGATAATTTGAGTAAAGATTTAGGTGGTTCAGGGAAGATACCCCAATTATCTCAGCTTTAAGTTTTCTCCTAACAAGGAGTTGCTCAAACTGCTCTACTATTTCCCTGTTTGCAACTGCTGCAAGCACAGATCCCTCTCCATCCATCCCAGGACTAATTTTTTGAAAGGACACACGCATATAGTCCGTGTCATAAGGTAGTATCTCCTGTAGTTTCCACTTGATTGTCTGAATGGTCTCTTCATGATCCATTAGGGAGACATTCATCGGAATTAAAGAGAGCTTGACAATTTCGTTGGGTATAGAAACAGCTATAGTTCTATTAGTTATTTTTATTTTTTTCAGAAGATCCTGCAGGGCGTTATTGAAATTTTCTGTGTTTCTAACGGGTTTTTCCTTTATAGACATATGCAGTGTATTTGGAGCAATGTCTCTTTGGGCCCTTGCCTTAAGATGCCAACCCATGGAAGTTTTTTCCAGTTGCACAAGGTTTAAATAATGCTTGGATATTCCTATGCCTGTATAAAAACGTCTTTCCGTCACCTACAGCTCCTCTGCAAATGTGATTCTGTTAATTTCCTCAATGGTAGTTTTTCCTTCAGAAACCAGCCCCAAGGCTGACTGGCGCAGTGTTTTCATGCCTTTTTTCATGGCAGCATCCTTGATTTTATG
>CBFDCD010000086.1:0-8155 GCA_965603225.1 uncultured bacterium | reverse complement strand
ATGATCATCTAATCGATTTATCAGGAAAGGTTCATTCTTTTTCTTTTCAAAAGAGTAAAAGATACACTACTATAAAAATCTAATATCAAAACATAAAAGGGGGAAGAGAAATATGGCGCTAATGACACCGGATCAATTTGAAGAGAGTTTAAAGGATATTAAACCACGTATTTTTATGAATGGAAAAAAGATCGACAATATCCTTACCAATAAAGTTACGAGAACCGTTGTTGAGGCAAACAAGGCAAGTTATGAATGGGCCCTTAACCCGGAATACAAGGATATTATGACATGTCACTCACCTCTTATCAATGACACGGTAAACAGATATACCCATGTGAGCACAAGCATTGATGATCTTGTAGCAAAGGCACAGGCAGGTACATTTACTGCTGAGATGCTTGGCACTTGTATTTACAGGTGTGTTGGGTACGACTCCTTTCACTCTCTCTACGCAACAACCTGGGAGATGGATAAAAAGCTTGGAACTGAATATCACCCAAGATTTCTTAAATATCTGAAGATGGTTCAAGAAAATGATCTCTCTGTTGCCGGTGCATTAACAGAGGCAAGGGGAAGCAGAAAACAAAAGACCCTTGACTGGGAGGACCCATATCTGTCCCTGAAGATTGTTGAAAAGAATAAAGACGGGATAGTGGTAAAGGGCGCAAAGATAAATATCAGCGGTGCATTCGCAAGCCACTATATAAATGTGCTGCCCCAGGCTGCACACTATAAAGGTGAAGAAGACTATGCAGTGGCCTTCGCCACGCCGGTAGATGCAGAGGGCATCACCTATATCTGCCAGTACACACCCTATTCTGCGGAAAGGGAACAGGCGGACGATATGGAAGAGCTCGGCAACCCACTTTACGGCCAAAGGGAAACCTCCATGGTTATATTTGATAATGTTTTTGTTCCATGGGAGAGGGTATTCCACTGCGGAGAGTATGAATATTCGGTAAAACTCGTCACCAGATTTGCCAAAACACACCGGATGACCTGTGGAGGCACATGCAAGGTAGGATTTATGAATCAGATAATCGGAGCCTGCAAGCTCCTCCAGGAATATAAGGGACTTGATAAGGCCTCCCATATCAATGAACAACTTATGGAGATGGTAGTTTTGAGGGAAACAAGTCGTTCGTGCGGCATGGCAGCGGCATACAATGGGGCCGAAGAACCTGAAGGCTCAGGTGTGTTTTTGCCGGATGAGCTTATGGGAAATGTATCAAAGCTTAATGTGGCTAATGCATTCTGGAGGGTTATGGCATTAGCAGGGGATATTGGCGGGGGCCTCATTGTAACCATGCCCTCTTTGAAAGATCTCAAAAATCCTGAAATAAAGGACTATGTAAAGGAATATCTCAGCTTTGGATCGGATGCATCGACCGAGAATGTTATGAAGGTTACAAAATTATTGCAAAACTGGACGGCCGGTCTGCATGGTGTTGGTACGTGGCATGGGGCAGGCCCTGTGATGGCCCAAAAAATAATGCTCCAGAGGGTCATTGACTATGATCACGATAAGTGGATAGCAAAAAGAACACTTAACATAAAGGATTAGTATTTACCCTTTTGCATCTCTCACAGAGCTCATGAAGGGCACAGAGTAAACTTAAAAGCCCTGTGATCTCTGTGAGATGCTTATCTTGAAGATAAAAGTTTGTATCACAGGACATCAGTACTCAATACCTTTCCTAGCCTTAATTCCCTTGTTGAAAGGGTGCTTTATCTCTTTCATTTCAATCACGGAAGATGCTATAGCCTGTATGTCTGGATGGGCGTTCCTGCCACTAAGGATAATATGCATATCTTTCGGTTTTGATGAAAGTAAATCTTTAATCAAATCTTGATGGAGCAGTCCTAAGTTAGTTGCTATATTAATCTCATCTAATACGATTAAACGAGATTTTACTGAGAGCACTTCTTTTTCAGCAGCAGCCCAGGCATTTTTCGCCGCCTCAATATGCTTGCCAGAGTCTTTTGGAGGCCCAAAGATAAAACCCTTACCCATACTTTTAATCTCAAGGTTTGGAAATTTTTCAATGGCAATAATCTCTCCATAGGCCTGAGGGGATTTAATAAACTGCAGTATACTTGATTGTATCCCATTTGCCGCAAAAAACATTGCCCGACCAATGCTGTATGTAGTCTTCCCCTTACCATTTCCAGTTACTATCTCTATGGATCCTCTCTTATTTTTTCCATCAAGATTCATTGACCCTTCTTCAAATTTATGTTCAACCATCTCTGTTACAAGATCAGCTTGCTCAATAATACCGGTAGTTGCATTACTACCGGTTAGGACTAATTCCACTTTATGGGGCCTTGCCTTAATAAGCCCGTTTATTTTATCTTCAGGGATACCACCTGAACCAAGGAGTTCATTAATCCCTTGGAGCATGACGATGTCAAAATCATTGCTATGCATTACCTCCTGGATGCGCTCAAGGGATCTGCTAATAAGTTTGCTATCATTCCGGTCAGGGTCTTTTTCAGGAGGGTTATTTTTTAAAGATAGGCGCTCTACCATTATATGAGGGGTTAAAAACGAAAGCGCCTTATCCTCTGTGTCAATAAATGGGTGGGCAAGAAAGCCCATGACAAATATACGGAGTTTCTGCCCTGTAGCCCTGAGGCACAGGCCTATATGGGCGAGATTTATCCGGCTTGTATTTCCTGTATAAACTTGCACTAATCCTTGTTCTAACATTTTACCACCTTTCTCTAAGAAGCTTTTCGCCTTATATTTGATTAAGTGTATCTTAATGCCGCAAATTTTTGTCAAAAATATAGATAAACAAAATACCAAAGGCAATAAAAAACTTTCTGTTGTGCTTCCCGCTTTCAATTTCCACATGTGTTCCTAAAATTCCCCGGAATTTTAAGCGGAAACCTGAATTCATAAACGTACCCCCTTTTCTACCTTGACACATTATCATTAAAATCGCTACATTTACTAAGCAGAAAAGTATAAATATATAAATTCCGAAAAAGGAGTCAGGCATGAATCTTACTGAATCTATTTATAAGGTTTCCCGTCTTTATCCAAATAAAATTGGGATTGTCTGTGGCGAGGATCGATTTACATACCGGGAATTTGTCACCCGTGTTTACCAACTTGCGGAAGTTTTTTCAAACCAGGGGATCGCCAAGGGTGATCGCGTGGCAATTATCCATCAAAACTGTCATTATTTTCTGGAGGCTTACTATGCAGCAGCCTTTTTAGGCGTTATTCTGTGTCCATTAAATTATCGATTATCTGCCAGAGAGCTTGTCTTTATTTTAAAAGATACAGGTGCAAAGGCCATAATTGCCCAGCCGCAATTCTCACAGTTAGTTCAAGAAAGTTTTGATAAAGTGGAAGACAGGATAGATGTTTTTTGGACCTCTAAAGGGACAATACCTAAAGATGGGATTTCAATAGAGGCATTAATGAGACCATTAAAGGGCAATGTGGATGATGTTGAGGCCGGCGGAGACGATATCGCCCAGCTTTACTATACAAGCGGCACGACTGGACGTCAAAAAGGGGTTATGCTAACACATAAAAATGTGGCGCATCATGCCCTTGGTACCATTGCGGAACTGAAAATGACCGATGAGGATATTTGGATTCATGTGGCGCCTATGTTTCATCTTGCAGACGCCTGGGCTACCTGGGCGACGACTTGGATTGGCGGAACCCACGTGATGATTCCTGAGTTTGAGCCAAAGACCGTGATGGCGTTAATGGAACATGAGAGGGTTACCCTGACAAACATGATTCCCACGATGCTGAATCTTATGGTGAATGATAATGATATGATAAAATATGATTTTTCCTCCCTCCGTATGATGCTAAGCGGGGGGGCTCCTATTGCCCCAGAGGTAGTCAGAAAAATTATGGATGCATTTGGATGTGACTATGTCCAGACCTATGGGATGACTGAGACGAGCCCATACCTCACCATGTCTATACTGAAAGATTACCTGAAAAGTTATCCCGAAGATGAGCAGTTTAAATTTAAGGCTGCCACAGGCAGACCGGTTATATTTGTGCAGTTAAAGGTCGTTAAGGATGATGACGCTGAGATCAAGTGGGACGGTAAAGAGGTTGGAGAAATTGTTGTGAAGGGAGACAGCGTTACACCAGGCTATTGGAATTTACCTGAGGAGACGGAAAAGGCCATTAAGAACGGGTGGCTCCATACCGGGGATCTGGCCGTTGTAGATAGCGAGGGATATGTCAACATTGTGGACCGAAAAAAAGACATGATTGTCACTGGCGGTGAAAATGTGTATTCCACAGAGGTGGAAAATATTCTGTATGAGCATCCGGCGATTTTAGAGGCAGCGGTTATAGGAATCCCCAATGAAAAGTGGGGAGAGGCCGTTCACGCCAGCGTTGTCCTAAAGAAAGACATAGCAGCTACGGAGAAGGAAATTATAGAATTTTGCAAACAAAACCTTGCCCGTTACAAGGCTCCAAAATCAGTGGCATTTTTTTCATCTCTTCCGAGAACAGGTTCAGGGAAGATTTATAAAAAGGGATTAAGGGATGAACATTTAAAGTAGGAGGAATCTATGAAGGGTTTTTTTAATAAACTTTTAAGGATCAACTTAAAGGAGAGGCAATATGCTGCTGAACCAATATCAGACTCCATACTTGAACAAACACTTGGAGGTAAAGGATTAGGGACCTATTTGCTGCTTGAAAACAATCCGGAGGGCATTGACCCATTGTCACCGGGGAATTGTTTTATCATAGCCCTGGGCCCTGTTTCAGATACTCGTATTCCTGGCTCCAGCAGATATGGAATATTCACCAAATCTCCCTTAACGGAAATTTACTCTGAATCCTATGCTGGTGGACATGTGGCGGAACCAATGAGTAAAACAGGATATGATGCTGTTATCCTTGAAGGTGCATCTGAAGAACCTGTTTATATTGAGATTTCCGATGAAGGGGTGTTATTCCATAACGCAAGTCGCCTGTGGGGGAAAAGCACTTATGAGACAGAGGATAGTATAAAGGATGAGATCAATGCCGGACAAGTGGCAGTATTAAGCATTGGGCCTGCAGGGGAAAACCTTGTAAGATTTGCCGTTGTAGAAAATGACTACTGGCGCTCCGCCGGACGGACCGGTGTAGGCGCTGTATTAGGCTCAAAAAGGGTAAAGGCCCTGGCATTTCATGGCTCAAAACAGCGTGAGGTGCACGACCCACAGGGAGTGGACAAGTTTGTGAAAACAATCCGTGAACGGGGGAAAACCGATGGTCTGGCCAGTGCATACCGAACCCTTGGGACACCCATGCTTGTATCCATGAATAATGCCGTTGGGGGATTTCCTTCAAAATACTGGCATCTCGGTACATTCGAGGGATGGGAGGCCCTGAGCGCCGAGACTATGAAGAAACAACTAAAAACCCGGTCCCGGGCCTGCGCCAATTGCTTTATGGCCTGCGGAAAGTTATCCGAGGTTCAAGAGGGGCGGCACAAGGGGCTTAAGATAGAAGGACCGGAATATGAAACAATTTACGCCTTTGGCGGTCTTTGCATGATTCATGATCTAAGGGAAATAGCCTATCTGAACAATATTTGCGATCAAATGGGAATGGATACAATCACTGGCGGGAACCTCTGTGCATTTGCCATGGAGGCCTCTGAGAAGAGAAAAATTTCGGAGAAAATTCCCTTTGGAGACCCTGATGCAGTAGCGGACTTACTTATGGACATCGCATTTAAGCGGGGCATTGGAAGGGTTTTGGCGGAAGGCATCCGCCATGCGGCAAAGGTATGGGGCATGGAGGATGTAGCAATGCATGTAAAGGGCATGGAACCGCCTGGATATGAGCCGAGGGTGCTGAAGGGAATGGGCCTTGCTTATGCAACATCTTGCCGTGGGGCATGCCACCTGAGGTCAAGCTTTTTCAAGGCGGAACTTTCCGGCATGATTGACAAAGATGAAATTGAGGGGAAGGCAGACCTGTTTGTGGATTTTGAAGATCGTTTAACCCTTCATGATGTGTTGATTGTCTGTCGTTTTTATCGGGATATGTATATGTGGGATGAATTGTCTGAAATCATAAAAATAACAACCGGAATGGATTTAGGCAAAGAGGATTTAAAAGAACGTGCCTCCCACGTCGTCAATCTTACCCGCCGGTTTAATATCAGGGAGGGCATTACAAGGGCAGATGATACACTGCCTGAAAGGTTTTTTACAGAGCCTCTGGGAGATGAGGGAAAGGTTATTAAGAGGGAAGATCTTGAAGCAATGTTATCAGACTATTATAGTCTCCGAGGTTGGTCAAAGGATGGTATTCCTGAATAATGGGTATGATGTTTGACTTGATAATATCTGTTGCTGATTCGATTTAGACCATAAAAAATAGTACGAATTGCTTATTTATATGTTTGACAATGGTAAAATACTTTAATAAACTTTTCGTCGGTGAGAGGTACATTTCCAAGATTAAGTATCGGTTCCAGGTCTATGTTCCGAAGCGTCAAATCTTACCTTGATGAGGTAGTAATGCGGATTATCCGTAGCGCTCTGACCTGCATGAAAGTGCCTCTCACCACCTTTCTTCATGCCTTCAAAATACCAGAGAAAGGGAAACTCTAAGACATACTTATTTATTAATGCTTAAGTAATCCCCTTAATTGATGATTTCAAAAACACCTCCAAATGAAATAACTGCACGCAAGAACCTTCATGCTAATTAAATTCATCAAAAAGTGAGAACATAAAAAACAGGAGGTTAAAACTGAACAAATTAGCATCATTTTTTGATGTATTAAAAAAAAAGTTTCCAGACTATGAAGATCGTCCTGAGCAGCTTGAAATGGCGAGCAATGTATTACGCTGCCTAAAGGGAAAAACCAATTTACTCATAGAAGGAGGTACAGGTGTAGGTAAATCATTTGCTTATCTAATCCCGGCAATAATGACATGCAAGAAAACCATTGTGTCAACCGCCTCTCTTGCCCTCCAAGATCAGCTCGCGGAAAAAGACCTTGTTTTCCTCCAAAAGGAACTCCCACAAAAATTTTCATTTGATATCCTAAAGGGAAAAAACAATTATGTTTGTATCAAAAGGGAAAGGGAATTTTCCGAGATAAGCAAAACATATTTAAGATTTCGCGCATGGTTGATTGAAACGCAAACCGGGGAAAAAGATGAACTTCCTTTTGTACCGGAATTCTGGTCAAGGGTTTGCGGTGATTCTCAAGACTGCAACGGGAGGCTTTGCCCCTTTTTTAATGATTGTTTTTACTACCGTCATTATAGATACCTTTACAATACGGATATCCTGGTTATCAACCATCACCTCCTTACCTATGATTTGCTCTCAGACTTTAATATCTTGCCATTTCATAATCAACTAATAATTGACGAGGCCCCTGACATTGAGGCCGTCATATCCAATGTTATGGGCAGTTCATTATCCTATCCGAGGTTTATGTGGCTTTTTTACAGACTAAAGGGGCTGAAGATAATGGTAGATCCCCTTTTTGCCAGCGTAGAACGTTTTTTTAAAGGAACAGATATGGCGATTCAACCGACCTTCCCAATACCTGCCCCGGTTATAGAAAAACTACATGAATTAAAAAAATTACTCGGTCTAAACAGGATAGTCTCAACGCTAAAAGGGATTATAAAAACAGCATGTAGCGATGAACTGAATGACAGAGTAGAAACAACCATCAATTATATAAAAACTCTTGAGGCAGATATAGATGATTTTATATGGCAAAATCATTCGGACAGGGTTTTCTATATGTCGGCAAACAATGGTTCGTTAGAGTTAAAAAGCGGATTCGTAGAGTCTGGGAAATATTTTGAAAGGCTGACAACTAAATATGAAAGCATAATCATGACATCAGCAACCCTAACATCAAATAGAAGTTTTACCTTTTTAAAAAATCGACTTGATATTGAAAACTTCGAGGAAAAAATAGTTGGCTCTCCTTTTGACTACAAAAACCATGCCCTCCTTTACATTAATAAGGATCTACCTGCGCCGGGCAAGGAACACACTGATATATTTCAAGAAAAAAGCCTTACTATAATAGAAGAACTTGTAAATTTGTCCAAGGGAAGGGCATTGGTTTTATTAACCTCTTACAGACATCTCTATTTTATTTCTGACAATATCAACTCG
>CBFDCD010000085.1:0-8222 GCA_965603225.1 uncultured bacterium | reverse complement strand
TTCATAGTACCTCCTTTCTTGTAAAATAAGGGCCCCATAATATTTGGCATGCGAACAATGGTCCCCCTCTGTCGGTATAAAACGGGTTCCAATTTTTCTTAAGTCATTTATATTTTTATCCCCCTAAAACAAAGTTTTTGTAGACAAGCAAACCGCTTACAACCTGGATTAAACCTAAAATCAAAACAAAAAGATTGTTCAGCCCATGGATAAGAGGAACGAGTCTGCCGTTTTTCTTCTTACGGTTCATGTGTATACCAGACAAAAATCCAAAGATCATAAAAGGCGCCATTACAACCCCGATCTTCCCGTGAATGCCTGTTATTATAAATCCATGCCAATACACATATACCAGGGCAATACCACCTATCATACCTACCATCAATACCCCAAGGGCTGCCTTCCCCATGGCTACGTGACGTTTCCATGGAAAAACCGCTTTTTGATGAAGATGGATAAACCGAAAACGCCGTATACCCAAATAGAATACATAGAGACATAACACAATAGACAAAGATTGAATTACAGGATGAATTGTAAGCACGACTCCTCCCTTGAGTTTAAAAAAATTCTCCCTTATGCCTGCTATTAACTGTTCGAATCGATAGGCTGCGTGCCTGTGCGTTTCCGCATGCAGACAACTGAAAATTTAGGCTGTAGCTCAATAATACTGATTAATACGTGGTAAAAAAATGTGAAAAAAAAGGTTTCATGTGTTGTACTTTGGGCGATAAACAAAAACTAACAGCCTATAGCCTGAACAACCTGTGCATTTACCCCTATTCTATTTAAACTCGTGAACAAGGATAAAATCATTATTGACCCTGGTCCCGTGGCAGCCGATACATCCTTTTGGTTTACCAAAAGGTCCTGGCGTGCCTTCAGGTGTATATTTTACCCAAAACCAGTCTCCATCTTTGGGGTTATATCCGGGTACCTTATACATCACTGTAATAGCCTTTAGCTCCTTTGAGGTGCTATAATTTTCCTTCACCTGAATAGCGCCATATTGAACCGGAGGTTTTGCTGAGTTCAGCGCCCTGTTGTTCACATAGACCTTGTGTAATGGTCCATGGGGGGCGCGGCCCGGCTGCATACCCTGATGGTCCGGCCAGAAAGACCATTCCTTATAGGGGGAACTTTCTGTTATGTATTTCCATAGTTGATTAGGGTCCGGCCCAGGCATCTCGGCAAAGACCATAGATACTAAGGCCACACAGGCTCCAACAATTAAAGCGCCAATGATTACCATTATTCTGTTCATTTTTTCCTCCTCTTTTGACTTTGTGTTAAAACGCAGTCTTTCAGTGAATAAAACTCGATAAAAGCTATTTCACAAGGGTTGCCCTTAATGTTTCTATGTCTGTTATAGGCCTCTTACAGGCAAAGTTTTCACATGTATAGGCCGCAGGCCGGTTATCTGCAGGGTCCATGACATTAGCAAAGGGCAATACAGAGGAAAGCCGTTCGTTTTCTCGCCCTTGAAGCCTAAAAATAAAAACCTTGTAAGCTAACAAAGATCTATGAACTGGATTTATAATGTCCTGTGTAGCTTCAGGGGGAATATCTCCGGCAATTACAATCTTCCGGCTCGGGCCAACCATGAAATCAAGGGTAAACAGAAGTTACGTATAACCTGCAGGGTAATTTGCAATATGACCTGAAAAGGCTCGGAGTAATTCTTCAGCCCTCTTCTCCCCACGGATACCAGTCTACTGGGTTTCCGGTATGTTGCAGAAGATACGGGCCCTTTTCGTGAATTAAACGATTGAAAGCCGTTTCTTGTTTTTTATCGGTTAGACACATAGTAGCTCCAAAAAAACAAATCTATACTCTTCTTTCAATTTGTCTTAATGGCCTTTTAAGGTCTTGCCAAGGACCTGACTCAGCATCCTTCACTGCAGTGTGCAACTCGGGGTATCATAAACTTTTCCATTTATATCACCTCCTTTCCATGGGTAATTTTCTTTGAATAGTTACAAAATATTCCTATGAGGGTATGTGGTTATTTTTGTTCCCTTTTCTCGACCGCATCAAGGATTTTTCCTTGAATACCGATTACTTTTTCCTCTACAGGTATTTCTCTACCAGAGAGATAGACTGCATTCCACACGGCATTCAACCATCCTGAACAACAGGGAACCTCCATCCTCACTACTATTATTTTCTTTATCTCGGAATTACGGAGTATCTCGGTTAATTTTTCCTCATAGAATGCAAGATCGCCAAACTTCGGGCAGCCTGTAACAACAGTCCTGCCCGAAATGAAATCCTTATGAAAATTACCATAAGCAAATGGGCCACAATCAGCAGCCACTACTAATTCACTGTTATTAAAATATGGTGCCTCCGAAGAGACTAATCTGAGTTTAACCGGCCAGTGGGAAAGCAAAGAGGGTGCATCATTAGTCCCTTTTTCCCCTTTCGTAATCCAGCTCTGATCTGTGCTGGAAGGGCAGCCACAGGCCAATTGGTTAATAGCAGCTTCTTTTTTGTTAAGATAGAGATTTACCTCTTTTTCATTAAAGGCCTCCGCCTCCCGCTCCTCCATGTTGATTGCCCCTTTTGGACATTCATTAAGGCATGCCCCCAATCCGTCGCAGTAGCTTTCCTTCACCAAACGGGCCTTACCGTTAATAATCTGCAGGGCCCCTTCGGCACAGGCTGGGATACAAATGCCACAACCATCGCATTTTTCCTCATCTATTGTGATAATCTCTCTTTTCAATGTGAATCCTTATTTTTAAATCTCAATGTCATTATATTTCGAACAGTGAACAATGTGATTAACCATAACCAACACCTCATCAGGATTAAATGGCTTGGACACACATCCATAGGCACCGTTTTCCATGGCATATCTTACAAAATCATCTCCCCGTTTAGAGGATATTAAAATAATATAACAATGAGGGCATTTTTTTCTGATCTGAGAAACCAAATTTTTACCCCTTATTCCACCTGTCTCGTTATCCAGAAATACAATATCAAATGCTGCCTTGCCAAGCATGTCTATTACCTGATACCCGCTTTCCAATACGGTTACTTCATACCCCCTATTTCCCATTAAAACTGCGAGTATTTCTCTATAATTAGGGTCTTGATCAATTATTAGAATATTTGCCATCATATTCAAACACGTTAACCATTGTAATAATAATTTATTTACAGGTATTTTTCCGGGTTTTCGATAAAAGATTCTCGGCAATTTTGATTACAAAAATAATAGTTCTTATTTTTATAAGAAAAACTCTCCGGTTCCTCAGCAACATTCACTGTCATCCTACAAACAGGATCAATAGCCATGACCTTGTGTATGTCCTGTACGCCTTGCTTTTTGATACGCGATATTACTGGCGTAAGATTTGAATTGCCTGACATCCATTTAGAAATCAGGGAAGTTATTATAAATCCCAGGAAAAGCCCTGCAAAACCAAATGTTATGACTGACGTCGTCTCACCAATGGGCAGCTCTGTGTGTAGACCTGAGCCCACAGCAGCTCCTAAAACGAGGCCTAGAACAGGTATCAAATACATTACCGCGGCAGCTTTAACCAAAGTCCCTGAACGAAGGGTCAACGATACATAATCCCCCTCTGCTGCCCCCGCTTTATTTAAGGCCATGACAAGCATTTCGGATTTAGTCCCAAAAGAAACGCAGCATTTGGATGCCCCGCAATGTTCACAGGCATCTTTTCTGTCCGTGACAACCTGGGCCCAACCATTTTCTCTGACGTTGGTAACAAAACCATATCCCTGTGCCATTTTTCCCTCCTTTAAAGTGTCTCTGTCTCTTTTGCAAAAATTCTCATTTTTTAGGGAAAATTTTTTTTGAACCCTTATTCTCTGCGCTATCCCCCGGCTATTATTAGTGTTACAGAAAGCTTGTCGCCATCCTTAACCGGCATTGCTAATTCCTCCGGGTAAGAGCTCTCCATGTTAACGTATATGTCAACGTAATTGAGCAATTTTCCCTTTTTATCAAATAGCTTGGTCTTAATGCCTGGAAACTGTTGCACTAAGTTACCAAGACAGTGCCCAACTGTAGTGCCATCAACTTCAACTATGGCTTTCCCATCAGTAAGATTCCGTAACGACTGATGAATATGTATTCCTACACTCATGGTATATTAAATCCTCTTCTCACCACAATGCTCACATTGCGGGTCTTTCTTTGTCTTAAATTCCGTAAATTTCATATCAAGCCCGTTATAGATAAGCAACCTGCCGGTTAATAGCTCACCAATCCCTAATATATATTTTATCACCTCTGTGGCCTGGATACTTCCGATAACCGCCGGTGTAGACCCTATCACCGGAAATTTCTCTCCAGGCATAACACCGCGATATACGCACCTCAGGCAGGCAGCCTTGTAAGGAATTATAGTCATCACCCTTCCTTCAAAACCATAAACAGCACCATGAAAAAGGGGAATATTTTTCTCTAATGCAACCTTGTTTAAAAGATACCTCACAGGCAAATTATCCATGGCATCAACCATTACGTCACAATTAGCAGCAAACCGTGATATGTTATTTTCAGTAATCGTCTCGTCAATGGCCTCTATCTTTACATTATGATTTATTTTTTTTAGTTTCCCGTTTGCAGATACAATCTTTTTATTTCCTATATCCTTGTCCCCATACAAAACCTGCCTATTAAGGTTGCTAAGTTCTACAGTATCATTATCAACTATCCTAATGTTTCCAATACCAGCTGCCGTTAAATATATGGCCACTGGAGATCCAAGCCCGCCGGCCCCCGCAATAAACACCCTTGTTTTTTTAAGCCTTTCCTGTCCCTCTTTCCCAATCTCCTCGATCATGGTTTGTCTGCTGTATCTTTCCGTTTCATCTGTCGTGAGCATATTCAGTAATCAGCCTCCGGCACTCCGTCTTACATCTTTATCCAGTTAATCTTATATTCTTGCTGTCTTCTAAGGAGTTTTCTTTTTACTCTTATAGTCTTTAATTGCCTCATGGAGTGCGTCGGCTGCCAGATTGGAGCAGTGCATCTTCTGCGGGGGTAGACCATCAAGCTCTGATGCTACGTCATTACGGGTTATCTTCATTGCCTCATCTACATGCATCCCCATTGCTAATTCAGTGACCATGCTGCTGGTTGCAATGGCGGAACCGCATCCAAAGGTCTTAAACTTCATGTCGGTTATCACATCGTCTTTCACCTTGATACCCATTTCCATAAGATCTCCACATACTGGATTCCCAACCTTGCCGTATCCATCTGGATTTTCTATTTCCCCTACATTCCTTGGATTCATAAAATGATCCATTACCTTTTTGCTGTATCCTATCTGTGACATTTACATAACCCCTTTATTGGAAAGTGGTGACATTGCTCTTAATCTTGCGACTGTCTCCATTACCGCCTTGACAATTATAGAAATTTCTTCCATCATATTTGATCTTCCAAGGGTCAGCACCATTGAACCATGGGCTTCTTCATGTTTTAAACCAATTGCCAGCAGCACATGTGATGGCTCCAGGGTCTTTGATGAGCATGCCGACCCTGTGGACACCTGTATATTATACATACCCATGTTCAATAGTATGCTCTCTCCCTCAATATGATCGAAACGGAAACTCGCATGATATGGGAGCCTCTGTGTGGAATGGCCAGTGAGGTGCGACCCCTCAATCATTAATATTTCCTGAATTAATCTATCCCTCATTTTTTTGAGTCGATTGCCTTCCTTGGCCATCTTTAGCCTTGCGATACGGGCCGCCTCGCCCATGCCTGCAATGGCAAATATATTCTCTGTTCCGGACCTAAATCCACGTTCCTGGCCACCCCCCAGGAGCAGGGGTTGCAGTTTAGTGCCGTGTTTTATGTACAACGCCCCTGCTCCCTGCGGACCATATAAATCATTAGATGATAAGGTTAAAAGATCAATGCCATCAGCCTGGACATCTATTTGTATAAATCCTGCAGCGGCCGTAGCATCTACATGGAGATACAAACCTTTTTTATGAACTATTTTGCTTATCTCTCTGATAGGTTCTATTGTGCCAATTTCATTGTTGGCATACATTATTGATGTTACTATTGTGTTTTTCGTTATAACTTCATCAAGTTTCTCAAGATCCACTATGCCGCTTGAATCTATTGGTATAAGGTTAAATGTAAAACCATTTTTCTGAAGATCTTTCATGGGGTTCATTACAGAAATATGCTCTATAGCGCTTGCGGCTACCTCTTTGCCTTTTCCTCTATTCCTCAGTGCCGCCCCTTTGATAGCAAGGTTATTAGCCTCTGTAGCGCTGCCGGTAAAGATTATAGTATTTTCGTGCTCAGCGTTAATAAGCTCTGCCACCTTTATCCTTGCATCCTCAATAGCGCGCTTTGCCTCCAATCCCAAATAATGGAGAGACGACGGATTACCATAGCCGTGTTCGAGGAACCACTTTGAAAATTCCAATACCCTTGGGTCTATAGGTCTCGAGGATATATTATCTAAGTATATATTCTCCATGTCTCCATCTCTAAAACCACATTGTGGCGCCGGCATCCAATACCAGGTCGTTTAAGGTAGCAGCACCTACTATTTTAAGTCCCGGCCTCAAATCGACATTGTCCCAGCCAAACATCTGTTTAGACGCCTCGCAAACGAAAATCTCAATACCCATTTCAAGGGTATTATCAATCATCTCTCCAACGCTGGGGAAATTTCCAAGCTTTATTTTTTCCGCCTCACCAGGTAACAATACTTTTAACGCCTGGCCTAAAAAATAAATCTTTGGTCTGAGGTCCATATTCTTAGCTGTTTGAGCTAATACAAGCGGAGAATATTGCCGTTCTGATACGTCACTCGTCTGAACATACAATATGAATTTTTCATCTTTCATTTTATTACCTCCTTTGAGGTTATAATCTTAGAGGCTTTTCATTACTACAGTCACGAAGACACTAAGACTCTAAAATAATTCATTATTTCTTATGAACAGTAGAATTTAATACCTGTAAATTTTTTTGGGAATTATCATCCTTTTGCTCATAAGATTCTGAAATTCGTATCTTACCTTTGTGACTTAGTGTCTTAGTGGCCGAACTTCACCATTTTTTTTATGTAAAAGGTCAATATCATGCCTTCTTTTTCAAATTCCATGACCTCGTGCCCTACCCTTTTAGCCCATCGCTTAATATCCTCTTCAGCCGCCGGATCATCGGCCTCAACCCTAAGAATCTGTCCAGGTTCAAGGTTATCTATCTCCTGTTTAGTCTGGGCAATAGGCATAGGACAATAAAGACCTACGCAGTCCAGCTCTGCATCTGGGACAATATCTGATACCATGATTAACAACCTCGGTTTGTTTTTCAGTTTGCCTCGTTATATGGAAACAACCTCCTTAACCTCCGGTACTTCCTCTTTGAGTTTCTTTTCTATGCCCATCTTAAGGGTCATTTCACTCATCGGACATCCTGCGCAGGCGCCAGTCAATCTTACACTCACTACTCCGTCAGGTGAAACATTAACCAGCTCAACACTCCCACCATCTGCATTAAGGGCAGGTCGTATCTTATTCAGTGCACTTTCTACTTGTTCTTTCATTGTTTTTCTCCTTTTTTATAAATTGTTTTTTATTTTCCTTTAATATAATGACAACTTTTACCTTTATACTAAGGCAATTTTAATGCCATATATCTCCGTTAGTTCTTAACGTTAGACTGCCGTAAGGGGATTATCGAATAAAAAAAGCTACTTAAGTGTTTAACTTACGTAGCTTAAAACCTCATTCTAACCAGTTTGCACCTCAATCATTGACACATTCTGGAGAAACACTGTCTAAATTTCAACCTAACGAAAAACATTAGACAAAAATTATTCAATAATTTTAATTATTTATATAACTGTCTAATATTCGTCTCCTAAGTATTGATTTTATACATATTCGACCAGTCATTGGATGATACAATGCATGCCATGCTTTCTCAATTTTCAATATAAAATGCCATGAGCAATCCCGAATTTCTTTGCAGGCTGGTACTTATTCCCTTTTGTCCTCTTTAACACTCTCATGATACAGTTTTTCGAGGATACCTTCTCTCCCTGCCCGTTCAAGCCTTTTACCCTGCAGTGTCCTGAGTAAAAAAAGCTGGGTGGAGGTGAGACTCACCTCGCACATCGTATGGTAGATCGAGGTTGAATGGTAATTGATAAGACTTCCCTTTGTCTTTGTTTCACTCACATCTTAGAAATTGC
>CBFDCD010000084.1:0-8300 GCA_965603225.1 uncultured bacterium | reverse complement strand
CATAACAGTGGGTTTTAACCCAAAGTATTTCATGGATGCCCTTCAATCTATGGAAAGTGAAATGATATATTTAAAGATAAAAGATGAGAATAGCCCATGTTTTATAACAGGGGAAGTCGATAAAGGTTTTATAGGCTTAATTATGCCGATAAGGATTTAATATATGACAAGCGCTGATAAATACACTGCATTAAATATAAAGGTTTTAAAGGATTTGACGGCTGTTAGAAAAAGACCAGCCATGTATATTGGTAATACATCAATAGAGGGTCTTCATCATTTAGTATACGAGATAGTGGACAATAGTATAGATGAGGCCCTGGCAGGGTTTTGTAATCAGATTGATATTAAAATACTGAGTGATACGAGTATTATAGTAAGGGATAATGGGAGAGGTATACCCGTTGGTATGCATAAAGATGAAAATCTACCTGCTATTGAGGTTGTAATGACAAAACTTCATGCAGGGGGTAAGTTTGATGATAATAGTTATAAAGTCTCCGGAGGTTTACATGGAGTTGGTGTTTCCGTAGTGAACGCACTTTCTGAGTATCTTGAGGTGGAGGTTTATCTGGATGGTAATGTTTATTATCAAAGATACGAGAAAGGGGTAACTGCCTGTCCATTAGAGATAATAGGGAAAACAAAAAGAAGAGGAACAAATATTCAATTTAAACCTGATATGGATATCTTTGAAAACGTTGATTTTAGTTTTGATATAATTTGCCAGCGTATGAGAGAACTGGCATTTCTTAATAAAGGATTAACGATAAATATTCAAGATGACAGGACGGATAAAGAAAAGAGTTTTTCTTATGAAGGTGGCATATCCTCTTTTATAGAATATTTAAATAAAAATAAAGATGTTATGCACCCTAAACCTATTTATATTCAGGGAGTAAGAAATGATGTGGTTGTTGAGATAGCATTTCAATATAGCCGCTCTTATACACAAAAGATTTTTTCCTTTGCTAATAATATCAATACAAAAGAAGGAGGTAGTCATTTAATCGGGTTTAAGGCGGCATTAACAAGGAGTATTAATTCTTACCTTCAAGGAAGCCAGCCAAATAAAAAGATTAAATTAACGGGGGATGATGTAAGGGAAGGGCTTACAGCAGTTGTAAATATTAAATTGAAAAATGCGCAGTTTGAAGGTCAAACAAAAAGTAAACTTGGTAATAGTAATATAAAAGGTTTGGTTGAGAATTTAGTGAATGAAAAACTCACTGAAATATTTGAGGAAAATCCGTCGTTAATTAAGAATATTTTAAATAAAGTAATAGAGGCCGCAACCGCAAGGGATGCTGCACAAAAAGCAAGGGAATTAACAAGAAGAAAAGGTATTTTATCAGACAGTTTTCTACCTGGAAAACTTGCTGATTGCCAGGAAAAGGACCCTACAAAGGTCGAGGTGTTTTTAGTGGAGGGAGATTCAGCCGGTGGGTCCGCTAAACAAGGGAGGGATAGAAAATTTCAAGCTATTTTACCACTTAAAGGTAAGATATTAAATATAGAGAAGGCCAGATTTGATAAAATGCTTTCAAGCTCTGAAATAAGAACCATAATCTCAACCTTGGGAGCTGGTATAGGTCAGGAAGAATATAATCTTTCCAAGCTTCGTTATGATAAGGTAATCATTATGACAGATGCAGACGTTGACGGATCTCATATAAGAACGCTGCTCCTCACCTTTTTTTACCGACAGATGCCTGATCTGGTGGAAGAAGGGCATTTATATGTAGCAAAACCACCTCTTTATAGAATGAAAGATGGAAAAACAGAGTTATTTTTTCATAACGAAGAGGTGTATAATTCTTATCTTATTGACAGGATTTCAAGTAAGGAAACCGTTTGGTTAGACGACCAAAAAAATATAACCGGGAAAAAACTAAAATCATCCCTTTATGTTTTAATAGATTATCTTGCTACAATAAACAAATTAACAAAAAAAGGCTTTAGTAGTAGATTTTTAAATACCTTATGTCAGAAAAAAACTGATAAAAACTGTTTAAAGGATAAGGAAGTAACGAAAAACCTATCAGATGAATTAACGGAATTACTATTTATCACAAAAACAATATCCTTTGATGAGGAACATAATCGTTATGAGTTATTAATAAAAGATGAGAAAAACAATGGACACATCTTTAAATTTAATTGGGAATTATTAAACTCACCGGATTATCAAAGATTATTAAATCTTTACCAAAAGATTGAGGAGTTTGATAGATCTTGTTTTTGGGTTGGTAACGCAGATAATAAGGTAAGAATAGAAACAAAAGAAGAACTCGTTGATTATCTTGTTGAAAAGGCAAAAAAAGGCACTGTTATTCAGAGATATAAAGGATTAGGAGAAATGAACCCTGAACAACTGTGGCAAACCACCATGAATCCGGAAAAAAGGAGTTTGGTGAAGATTACGGTTGAGGATGCCATAGCAGCTGATGAAATTTTTACATTGCTCATGGGAGATAAGGTTGAGCCAAGAAGAGAATTTATACAAAACAACGCCTTAGAGGTGCAAGAGCTGGATATCTAAAATAAAAAGTGATTTTAAATTTAGTTATGAAATATGTATTTTTTTATTATTACTATTACTATTTATAACGTAAAGACCAGTTCTCGTTTTATTGAACAGGGTGTTTGAAATAGTGTAACTAAATTTTATGTATCCCTTCTTTTTATCATCTCTTTAAAATTTTTAAGATGGGCTCCTTTTATTACACTACATACAATAATCAATACCCCTTTACCGTAAAAATCTAATATATACAATGATCTAATTTTAGGCGTTTAGCTTAGGGAGATACAATGAATTCAGGTCAAATAAAAAATTCAGACACCATTACAATAGAAGAGGAGATGAAAAGATCTTATCTGGAATATGCCATGAGCGTTATTGTGGGAAGGGCGTTACCGGATGTACGGGACGGACTGAAACCCGTTCACAGAAGGATTCTTTTTGCAATGGACCAGCTAAAAAACTATCATAATCGACCTCCTAAAAAATCTGCAAGGGTTGTTGGAGATGTTATAGGAAAATACCATCCCCACGGTGATGCCGCTGTTTATGATACTATTGTAAGAATGGCCCAGGATTTTTCTATGAGGTATCCGTTAATAAATGGTCAAGGTAACTTCGGGTCGGTTGATGGAGATCCTCCTGCAGCCATGAGATACACAGAAATAAGGATGAACAAAATAGCCGAGCAGTTTTTATCGGACGTGGAAAAAGAAACCGTTGATTTTGTACCAAATTATGATGGTTCTCTATTAGAACCATTACTTCTCCCTACAAATATACCAAACCTGTTAATTAGTGGTTCATCCGGCATTGCAGTCGGTATGGCTACTAATATTCCGCCTCACAACCTTAATGAAGTTTGCAATGCCATTATACATACAATCGATAATCCGGATATAAGCATAGGACACCTTATGACGGATATAAAAGGACCGGATTTTCCAACAGCAGGCTTTATCTATGGAGCGAAAGGAATTCAAGAGGCCTATTTAACCGGAAGAGGGATTATAAAGGTTCGGGCCAGGGCTTTTATTGAGAAAGTCGGTGAGAACAGAGAAAGAATAGTTATAACGGAACTACCATATCAGTTAAATAAGGCAAATTTATTAAAGAATATGGGTGAATTGGTTAAGGCTAAAAAAATTGAAGGGATAAGCGACATAAGAGATGAGTCTGATAGAGATGGAATGAGAGTAGCAATCGATGTTAAAAGGGATGCAGTGGCAATGATAATTTTAAATCGTCTCTATAAATTTACACAAATGGAGACGTCGTTTGGTATCATTATGCTTGCCATTGTTAATGGAAAACCGGAGATACTAAATTTAAAACAAATAATAGGGCATTTTATTGATCACCGGAAAGAGATAATCATTCGAAGGACAACATTTGAATTAAAAAAAGCTGAGGAAAGAGCCCATATTTTAGAGGGGCTAAAAACCGCCCTTGATCACCTTGACAGTGTTGTGCAGTTAATCAGATCCTCAGCCAGCCCTTCAGATGCAAAGATTAAGCTTGTAGAAAAATTTAAACTCTCAAATATACAGGCACAGGCAATCCTTGATATGAGGTTGCAGCGTTTAACAGGACTTGAAAGAGATAAAATAAACGATGAATACAATAGTCTTATTAAAGACATAGAGAGATTTAAGGCTGTTTTACATAGTGACGCACTTGTTTTTGATATTGTAAAGAAAGAAACTACGGAAGTTAAAGAGAAATATGGTGATGAGAGGAGAACCGAGATTATTGCAGATGCGCAAGAGATTGACGTTGAGGATCTTATTGTTGATGAAGATATGGTAATAACCTTAAGTCATGCAGGCTATATTAAGAGAAACCCCATAAGTCTTTACCGCGCACAAAGAAGAGGCGGAAAGGGTGTGTCAGGGGCAAAAACCAGGGAAGAGGATTTTATTGTGTCTATGTTTGTAGGCTCTACCCATGATTATATGCTTTTCTTTATGAATACAGGCAAACTTCACTGGAGGAAGCTTTACCAGATACCCGAGGCAGGAAGATTATCAAAAGGAACGGCAATTGTAAATTTGCTAAACCTCCAACCCGGGGAGCGTATAGCAACTGTAATGTCAATAAAAGGTTTTGAAGATGCAAAATATATAATCATGGCCACTAAAAAAGGTCTGGTAAAAAAGACCAGCCTTTCTGCCTACAGCAGGCCCAGACCAACAGGGATCACTGCTATGAGAATCAACGAAGGCGATGAATTAATAGGAGTTCAGGTAACAACTGGGGAGCAAGACATTTTTTTAGGCTCTAAGATGGGAAAGGCCATACGTTTTAATGAGGCCGGCCTAAGGAGTATGGGCCGTGTAGCTGCCGGAAATTTAGGTATTAGGCTTAATAAAGGTGACGAGGTAGTGAGTATAGAGATATTAGATGAAGGGGCGACAATACTGACAATAACAGAGAACGGATATGGAAAAAGGACGGAAACAAAGGAATACAGGGTGCAAAAAAGGGGCGGAAAGGGCATTTTTTTAATAAAAACATCGGAACGAAACGGCCTTGTGGTAAACGCCAGCCAGGTGACACAAAACGACGAACTAATGATCCTCTCAACAGAGGGAAAGATTATCAGGATGAAAACATCCGGCATATCCGTTATTGGGAGAAATACTCAAGGGGTAAAACTTATAAACCTTAACGCTGACGAGAAAGTTGCGAGTGCGGCAAGACTCATTGAAGAATAATTTGTAACTTTTCACGGTTAATGGCTTACGGTGATAAGAATAGAACCTTTGAACCCTGTAGAAGATCCCTCTGGGCGGGAAACATTTGAAAGGTGAACGAGTATAATTATTTTAAGCTATTTAATTATTTATCGAGATTATGTGTATGAAGTGGAGAGAGAGATATTATTGCGGGGAATTACGACCATCCCATAAAGGAAAAGAGGTGAGGTTAATGGGATGGGTAGATGCAATCCGAGACCATGGAACTATTGTATTTATTCACCTCAGAGATAGAAGCGGTATTGTGCAAACCGTGTTTGACCCGAAGGTTATGACGGAAAACCTCGAAAAGGCGGGGTTACTCAGAGAGGAATACGTAATAGAGGTCAGGGGAAAGGTTGCATTAAGGGAGAAGGGTACGGAAAACTCCAATTTAGACACCGGGGACATTGAGGTGTTTGCCACGGAGATCATTGTGCTGTCCACATCCAACACACTTCCCTTTCATATATCTGAAAAGGCCATGGTGTTCGGCGAGGACGTTAATGAAAGCCCGCAAAATATTGATGAAGACCTGAGACTTCACTATAGATATCTTGATCTTCGACGGCCCTCTATCCAGAACTTGTTTATTAAGAGATATGAGATTATAAAATGCATACGGGACTATCTTCATGAACTGAATTTTATAGAGATAGAGACACCATTACTTACAAAGAGCACGCCGGAGGGCGCCAGAGATTATCTGGTACCAAGCAGGGTGCATCACGGTAAATTTTACGCCTTACCCCAATCTCCCCAGCTCCTTAAACAAATACTTATGATCAGCGGGATGGATAGATATTTTCAGATGGCCAAATGTTTTCGAGACGAGGATTTACGGCCGAACCGTCAACCGGAATTCACTCAATTAGACCTGGAGGCCTCATTTATCGATGAAGAATTTATCTATGAGGTTATAGAGGAACTAACAGTAAGAATGTTTGCGTTAGGTACTATTGATCTGCCACGACCTTTTCCCAGGATGACATATCAGGAGGCCATGGACAGATACGGCACGGACAGACCTGATATTCGATTTGATATGAGCTTTTATGATGTTACTGACATTGTAAGGAACTCCGGGTACGCTATATTTAATAAGATTGCAGCGGAAGGAGGGAGAATTAAAGGGTTCTGCATAAAAGGTGGCGCTGAGAAGCTTAGTAAAAATTTACTGCAGAACGAGTATGCCCTAAAAATAGCCCCGTCATTCGGAGCCAAAGGTATGAGCTGGATGAAGGTTGTTGGTGACAGGCTGGAGTCAAATATTGTCCAATTTTTCAGCAAAACCGAGTTAAATGGGCTGAAAGAACGTTTTTATGCCGGGAACGGGGATGTGTTTATAATGGTTGGTGATCAATCTCTTGATCAGGTACACAAGGCCCTGTCTAATCTTCGCCTTCATATAGCGGAACGACTTGGTTTAATCCCTTATGGTTCTTACTCCCCCCTGTGGGTAACTAATTTTCCATTATTTGAGGCCAAGGAAGGAAAAATAGGCTCTCAGCATCACCCTTTTACAATACCTGACAAAGAGGATTTTGACCCTACGGACATAAAGGAACTCCTCAACCTTAAATCCAGGGCCTATGATCTTGTAATGAATGGAGAAGAGTTGGGTGGTGGAAGTATCCGTATCCATACCATGGACACACAGAGAAGGATTTTTAAGGCCCTTGGATTAAGTAAACGTGAGATAGATGATAAGTTCGGATTTTTCCTCAGTGCCCTGGAATACGGAACACCGCCTCATGGGGGGCTCGCCTTGGGGATGGACAGGGTTATATCAATGATATTAAAAACCCCTTCAATCAGAGACGTTATCGCATTTCCAAAGAACAGGCGTGCCTTTTGCCCCCTGACACAGGCGCCGTCAACAGTGAGCAACGAGCAGCTAAAAGACCTGGGCCTGGGCTACAAACCTGACTGGAAGAGGCATATGGGAGAAAGCCCGCCAAAAGACCACACACCGGGCCTTGATAAAAAGGCGGAGAGAATTTCAAGGGAAGAGGTACAACACATAGCGAAATTAGCAAGGCTGAGCATCGATACGGCAGAGTCTGATGTATACCAAAAAGACCTCAATACTATATTATTGTATGTAGATGAATTACAGGAATTAGACACAGACGACGTACAACCGATGAGCCATGTTTTAAAGGCAAAAAATGTCTGGCGTGATGACAACATTGGGAAAATAAATAACACAAGGGTAATGCTGTCTAATGCCCCTGTTACAAAAAAAGACTATTTTAAGGTACCAAAAATCTTGGAAGGGTAGAGCATGGCATTATGCGACAAAGGCGCCTTGGAACTGGCGGAAATGTTACGGAAGCGAGATGTTAGTTCCCGGGAAATAACAGAATCGGTATTTAAAAGGATTGACGAGGACAAAGGGTCTCTTAATGCATTTATTACCTTAAACCGTGAAGCAGCATTTAAACAGGCTGATATGGCGGATAAAAAATTCAGCAGCGGAGAAAAAACTCCATTGCTCAACGGCATACCTGTCGCAGTTAAAGATAATATATGTACTCAGCACATAAAAACCACGTGCGGCTCAAAAATACTAAAAAATTACATTCCGCCATATAATGCAAGCGTAATTGAAAAAATTCTAAGAGACGGCGCCGTAGTAATAGGGAAGACCAATATGGACGAATTTGCCATGGGATCTTCAAATGAAAACAGTTCCTTTGGTCCTGTTTCGAATCCGCTTGATGTCAAAAGAGTGCCGGGCGGCTCCAGTGGAGGATCAGCAGCCGCTGTTGCGGCAGGGCAAGCAGTCCTGGCTATAGGCAGTGACACAGGAGGCTCTATACGACAGCCCGCCTCATTCTGCGGTATAGCAGGCATGAAACCGACATACGGACGGGTTTCAAGATATGGCCTGATATCATATGCATCGTCATTGGATCAAATTGGCCCTCTATGCAGGACGGTTGAAGATTGTTCCGTTATGTTGAATTGTATATGCGGACACGACGAAAATGACACAACCTCTGCGAATGAAACGACGCCGGATTTCACGGAAG